>WRFX01000007.1 GCA_009787445.1 Chitinivibrionia bacterium
TTATTCATAAGAATAAAATATAATGCGTCGCACACCAAAGATGTACAAAAATCGTTAAAATTGCAAATTTTATTATTTTTCATTATATTTTCTCCTTTTTTTGTTTTCGGGTATTATTGCCCGCTTTCATATATATTATGCAACATATTTTTTTAAATGTCAAGTGTTTTTTGCAATTTTTGTAATTTTTTGTGAAAATTTTTTATTTTTGCAGTTTAATTTTGTTTGCCTTTTCACCCGCGCCAAATAGTATTTTTGCTTCGTTTTGCTTATATCCTTGCGGTAAATTTAAGGGGAAAGGAAAATATTATGGAGGATTTTACAAAAAATATAGACCGACGTAATTTTATGAAATTAGCGGGCGCGGGCGTCGCCGGCGCGGCAATTTCGGCAACTTTGGGCGGATGCGATAATTCAAAACTATTGCAAACGCAAACAAAAACGGTTCCTGCGGACAAAATGACTTATCGCACAGACCCAAAAAACGGCAACAAACTTTCACTTTTGGGCTTCGGTATGATGCGACTGCCAAGAGTACAGCGCAAACGCGGAGAATCGCTTCCCGATACTAACGACCTCGACCAAGAAGCGGTAAACGAACTCGTAGATTATGCAATCGCGCACGGAGTAAATTTATTCGATACGTCGCCGGTTTATTGCAAAGGATTTTCCGAAAAAGCGACGGGCGAAGCGCTTTCCCGTCATCCGCGAGACAAATATTATATCGCCACAAAAATGTCAAATTCGCGTCCCCCGCACGCAAAAAATCGCGAAGAATCCATTAAAATTTATCACAGGTCTTTCGAGGACTTAAAAGTAGATTATATAGATTATTATTTTGTCCATAACGTCGGCAATAATACCGCGCTTAACGAACGATATATAGACAACGGAATGCTTGATTTTATGTTCAAAGAAAAAGAAGCGGGACGAGTTAAAAATATCGGCTGGTCGTTTCACGGCGACGGCGATTTTTTTGAATATATGGCGGGCGCGTATCCGTGGGATTTTACTATGATACAGTTAAATTATCTCGATTGGAACGTAAATATGGGCGGCGGCGGAACTTCCACAAACATAAGCGCGCGCAGACAATATGAGATACTTACCGAAAAAGAAATTCCCGTTTGGATAATGGAACCGCTTTTGGGCGGCGTTTTATCTATGCCGCATTACAAGGCGAGAGAACGAATGATGCAGGCGGATTCGCAGGCGAGCGCGGCTTCGTGGGCGTTTCGTTTTGCGGGAGGTTTGCCGAATGTTACAACAGTTTTAAGCGGTATGATGTTTATGGACCATTTGCAAGACAACATTCGTACATATTCGCCGCTTACGCCGCTTAACGACAGCGAAAACGAAATGCTTTTGGGAGACGTTTCGCGCATAGCGATGGAATATCGCAATATAAATTGTACAAAATGTCAATATTGTATGCCGTGTCCGTATGGAATAGATATTCCCGAAATATTTTCGCATTTCAATCGCAGTTTAAACGAAGGAAATTATCCCGACGACAGACAAAGCGACGATTATAAGCGCGCGCGCCGAGCGTATTTGGTAGGAATGGACAGAAACGTTTCGCCGCTTCGTCAGGCGAGCAGATGTATAAACTGCGATTTGTGCATATCGGCTTGCCCGCAGAGAATAAACATTCCGCGCGAAATGCGGCGAATAGACGAATTTAGCGAAAAGTTGCGGACGGAGGTTTAATATATGAGTTTATTTAAGAAAGTTCGCGTTGTCGTCGCGGTATTTTTTGTCGTCGCTATTTCTTTGCTTTTTCTTGATTTTACGGGAAATGTGCATAAATATTTAAATTGGTGTTCTCAAATACAAATTGTTCCCGCGATTCTTGCCGTAAATATTATCGCGCTTATTATTCTTATCGCAATGCTTTTTGTGCTCGGACGTTTTTACTGTTCGGCAATTTGTCCGTTGGGCATTTGTCAGGACGTTTTTTCGCATATTGCGGGCGCCATAAAAAAGAACAGATTTTCTTATAAACCGTCCAAAAAAGCGTTTGTAATTTTGCGATTTTCGATACTTGGAATTTCTATTGTCGCTTTAATATTTAATATTGCGATAATCACGTCGACGATAGAACCGTATAGCATTTACGGACGAATTATTTCGCAGATTTTTGCTCCCGTTTATCTGTTGGGAAATAATATTCTCGCTTATTTTGCCGAGAAAAACGGCAGTTTTGCGTTTTATACCGTCGATATTTGGCTAAAAAGCGCGGCTGCGCTTGCGGTTGCTGTTATTTCTTTTGTCGTAATTGCGATTTTTGCCATAAAAAGCGGTCGCGGTTATTGCAATAATATTTGTCCTGTCGGCGCATTTTTGTCTATTTTTGTAAGATTTTCGCTTGTAAAGCCGCGCATAGACAAAAATAAATGTAGTAATTGCGGTTTGTGCGCGCAAAATTGTAAGGCAAATTGCATAAATTCTGCCGAAAAAGATGTAGACGCTTTAAGATGCGTCGCTTGTTTTAATTGCGCGTTGCGTTGTCCAAAAGGCGCGGTTAATTATCTTCCAAATACGAAAAAATAGGAGCGAAAAATTATGGAAAAAAATCAAACTCAAACAAATGAAAATTTGAAAACCGATACGAAAACTCGTCGCGAATTTGTTGCCGGAACAGGACTTTTTGCGCTCGGATTAGTCGCTCCCGCAATTTCTCGCGGATACGATTTCGACGGCGGTCTCGCCCCGCTCGAAGACAAAAAAATTCCTATGCGTTCAACTCCGATAATTCCCGCAGGCGCGGATAATATACGAAACTTTAGTAGCAGTTGCACAGGTTGTCAGCAGTGCGTTACTACGTGTCCGAATCAAGTTTTACGTCCGTCGAGCGACGTTCCAAAATTTATGCAGCCAAATTTGTCGTTTGAACGCGGATATTGCCGTCCCGAATGCGTTAAGTGTTCGCAAGTTTGCCCGACGGGCGCGATACGTCCTATAACGACCGCCGAAAAATCCGCTATACAAAAGGGAATCGCAATTTTTAAAAGCGAATTATGCGTGGTAAATACCGACGACGTGCAGTGCGACCTTTGTTCAAGAAAATGCCCGACTGCGGCGATAACTATGATTTCTTTGAACGCCGACGATTCGTCTTCGCGCAAAATTCCTATGATAGACACAAATCGTTGTATCGGCTGCGGAGCGTGCGAACAATTATGCCCCGCAAGACCGTTTTCGGCAATTTACGTCGAAGGAGTTGAAACTCACAGGATAATATAATATACAATAAAAAAAGGAAAATTATGGAAAAAATGCAAGTATACGAATTACTTTCGGACATAAAAAACGGGCAAATTTCGTTTGACGAAGCGATGTTAAAACTAAAATTGTCGCCTTATAGCGATTTGGGTTACGCCAAAATCGATAATCATCGCGGAATAAGACAGGGAACGCACGAGGTAATTTTCGGACAGGGAAAAACGGTTGAACAAATCGTCGGAATCGTAAAAAAAATGCTCGAAAACGAAAGAAAAAATATTCTTATAACGCGACTTGACGGCGAAAAAGCGGCGCAAGTTCAAAAAAGCGTAGATTTTGAATATAACGACGTGGCGCATCTTGGAATTGTCGCAAGAAGCGAAAGTACCGCCGCAAAAACGTCGTATATAGTTGTGGCGACGGGAGGCACAAGCGACATTCCCATCGCGGAAGAAGCGGCTGTAACCGCCGAAGTTTTGGGAAGCCGCGTGGAGCGAGTGTACGACGTCGGCGTGGCGGGGATTCATCGCCTGTTGGACAAAACAAAACTTCTTATGGGCGCAAAAGCCATAGTAGCGGTGGCGGGAATGGAAGGCGCTTTGGCAAGCGTTATCGGCGGACTCGTCGATTGTCCTGTTATAGCCGTTCCGACGTCGGTGGGTTACGGCGCGTCGTTTGGCGGAGTCGCCGCGCTTTTGTCTATGCTAAATTCCTGTTCGAGCGGCGTAAGCGTCGTGAATATCGACAACGGTTTTGGCGGGGGTTTTCTTGCGCATAAAATAAACAGAATCGGTTAAGTTGAAATGAAAACCTTATATATAGAATGCAATATGGGAGCGGCGGGAGATATGCTTATGGCGGCTTTGTCGCAACTTTGCCCCGAGGTTGATAAATTTATAGAAAAAATGAACGAAATCGGTCTTAAAAATACCGTCGTAAATTTCGTAAAAACCGAAAAATGCGGTATATGCGGCGCAAGTATAGACGTAATTATAAACGGCGAAACGGAAGAAAATTGCAAACGCGAACATCACCGCGAACACGATGAAAAACACGAACATCATCATTCGTCGATAGATAATATATTATCGCTTATTCGTTCCTTAAACGTTCCCGAAAACGTAAAAAATAAATCTATCGAAGTATATCGTCTTTTGGCGTCGGCGGAAGCGCAAGTTCACGGAAAAGAAATTTCGCACATACATTTTCACGAACTCGGAACATTGGACGCGATTTGCGATATTGTCGGCTGTTGTCTTGCGCTCGATATTATTTCGCCCGAAAAAATAATCGTTTCGCCAATTTGCACGGGCTTTGGCAGCGTTAAATGTCAGCACGGAATACTTCCCGTTCCCGCGCCCGCGACCGCGCACATATTAAAAGAAATTCCGATTTACGGCGGCGATATAAAAGGCGAACTTTGCACTCCCACAGGCGCCGCGTTGTTAAAAACTTTTGCGCATTCGTTTGGTTCTATGCCCGTTATGAATATTGAAAAAACGTCTTACGGAATGGGAAAAAAGGATTTTGAACGACTAAATTGCGTTCGCGCGTTTTTGGGAGAAAGCGAAGAAAAAAGTAGCGAAAACGTTTATGAAATATCGTGCAATTTAGACGATATTACGGCGGAAGAATTGGCGTTTTCGTATGACCTGCTTTTTGAAGCCGGCGCGCTCGACGTTTTTGTTACGCCGACGGTTATGAAAAAAGGTCGTTTGTCTCAAATATTAACCGCGCTTTTTTACGAAAAAGACAAAACCGCCGTTGCAAAAGCGATGCTTATGCATACGACGACACGCGGAGTAAGAATTTCGTCTCACGCTCGAATGACGCTTGAATCGCGCATAGAAGAGGTGCAAACAAAATACGGAAACATAAAAATTAAAGTATCGTCGGGATACGGAATTACCAAAATAAAGCCCGAATACGAAAGCGTTGCCGCGGCGGCAAAAAAGTTTGGCGTAACGTTTGCGGAAGTGCAAAAAATCGCGATGGGGAGTTTAAAAAACGCAAATTAAATCAATTTCTTTCATTATTTCTCCCGTTTCTTTTAGTACTCTAATTATTCTTTGATAATGTATAATATCGTCGTATTGTAATTTGCGGTCTTTGCGGTCTTTTAGCCACTTTTGCGCGGGCTGATAACCGCCAATGTAAAAATTATATATCTCGGTATCTACGTTTTCAAAATATTGCGATTCGTTTATGTAAATTCTTGATTTTGGAAAGGTCTCACCTTTTTCATAGAACCTAATTTTTTCTACTTTGTCCGTTCCCGTAATAGGAAAATTTGCAATATCAGGCATCGGCTCCACATTTTCTAACAAATGCAATTTGCGCAGTTTTTCGCCTAATTTTGTCAAATTAAAAAATTGTTTTGCGTCTTTTGGAAAAGGCGCTCGCGGAAAATCTATTTTTAAAAATTCTTTGTAGCGCATTCTATAAGTTGGCGAATGCAAAACGGCGTAAATGTAGTCAAAAATTTGTTCTGGGGTAAACCACCCCTGCCCCTCCACAGGAGGGGAATTTTCTATAAACCGCAAACCTATCCGACGAGATATTTTATTTACAATTTCCTCATTCAAATTCGCAATTTTTTCTGTTTTATTATCTTTTTCTTGATATAAATAAAGCGGGAAAATGTAAGTTGCATCGCTAATGATATGCGTATCTATAATATTTTTAGAAATAAATACTCTATTGAAATCTTGACCTTGTGGAATAATACGCGAAGTAATCAAACTCACATTTTCGCCTTTTAAAAAATGTCGCATAATATCTCCGCGTGGCATACAATGAAATCCTTTTGAATTACCCGTATAATAGGTAAATTTTGTATCAAATGGTCGATAGTTAATTTTAACGATTTTGCTAAAATCAGGATTAGATGTTAAATCTTTTTTTGCTCCTTCAACGCTCCAATCTCTGGCATCTTTTCCTAAATCAAATTTTTGTCGAGCCGTTTCAACATCTAACTTAATAAAATCGTTTATGGTGTTTTTTTACGGCTTCCACTGTATAATGTACGGTAAAATTATCTCTTGCCGTTACAATTCCAACAGAATTCACGGGAAACAATTCTTTCACGGAAAAACCTTGTTCATATTCGCTTTGCAAAGAAAAATCTTTCGGCACAAAAAAGTAATACGGTTCGGTCGGTTTTAACTCTTGCCAAGGTACAGTTTGCAAAGAATTATTTAGCAAAAAATTATACTTTTCTTCGCGTTTTCCGTATAGGTCAAAATGGAAAACTTGCGCGAGTTGTTTTTTGGGAGTTTCTTCCTTTGGGAGTTTTTTATTATTCCCTTCTTTTGCCAAAATTTTATTCCCCTCCTTTGGAGGGGCAGGGGTGGTGTGTTTTTCCATAGTTTTCATTTTACTTTTTCCCTTTCCCTTACTAACCGATGCGCCTTCTCATTCAATTCGGCAAAATATAAAAGTTCTTCTTCCGATGTCATAGCATTTAATTTTGCGCTTATTTTGTCTTTTATTGCCCGCGTGCCTTTTATGCAATCCCAGCGAAAAGTATCGTCGTTATTCGTCATCATAAACCCCCATTTCTTTAGGTGAATGAATGTTTAATTATTGTGCATAAAAAGGTTTTTTGCCAGTTTTTTTAAGCGTTACAATTTTGTACCCCGCTTTTTCGTACTCTGCCTGTGTATCGCGTAAATACTTATGGTATGCTTTCGGGTCGTAATTAAATTCTTTCATAATTGCTTCGCGCTTGCGATACACTTCCGCGACGGTGTCTTCCAGTTCTTTATACTTTCCCATTTCGCTTTTCCTTTCTTTTTTCTTCCATAATTTCCATAAACACATCGGGCGTTAATAATTCAGGTAACCATAAGTTGCGATTCCCGTTGAATAATACTATTTTTGAATAAGTCGGTTGCCCTAAATGCGTCATATTCCAACTTATCAAAAAATCAATTTCATTCATAACGCATACCGCCAAATGAAAACAATCTGTTTTTGCTTTTTGCGGAATATTCAAATATTCAAAATATTCTTCCGCAAGTTTTTCCGCATCCGCCGTTACTTGTAAATGCGGTATACCTTTCATTAAGTCGAGCCGTCGTTTTGCCGCATCTCTGTCGCCTTTTTCGCATTCTTCAATAACATATCGGCTTATATATAAGTCGTATTTGTGCCGCTCGTTTTCCCAAAAAAATTTTGCTTCTTCCTGCCTAAAAAGTTCTCTATGCTCTCTGCTCGGTCGCGCTGTTACTAAACTCGGAATAGTGGTTTCTATGTAAACGCTTTTCTTTTTCATTTTTTCCCTTTTCGCGTTTTTTTTACAACAAAAATACTATTTGCCAAATAAATCAAAATAAAAAACTTGCGCAAGTTTTTTATTATTCCCTTCCTTTGCCAAATTTTTATTCCCCTCCTTTGGAGGGGCAGGGGTGGTATGTTTTCTTCACAAAAATATTTATACTCACGCCTTGCATAATATCAAAAATGTTTTCGTCTTTGCTTCCATCGGGAGAAGTTTCTTTTTTCTTGCTATTGCCGTGCAGGTCAAGAACGTATATTTTATCGAAAGTATTTAACAAACTATAACGCATCCCGCGAAAAGTCGGATTGTCTAAAAAACCGTTGTTGTTTATAAACGCCAAAATTCCTTCGCCGTTTTTTTCTATAAAATGTTGTCCTAAACGAATAAATTTTACATAATCGTCGTTTATCCATTTAGGGTTTTTTTCTTGCAATTTTATTCCCGAATGTTCTTTTTTATATTCGTTTATCAAATTCATAATCCATTTGCCGTTGTTTTGGCTTTCGCCACTATACGGCGGATTTCCCAAAACTACCATAACGGGAATATCGCGTTTAATTTTATTTGCTTCGTTTGCTTCGTTTGCAAGAAACTGCGCAAAAGGGGTTTTTACGTCGGCGTGTTGTTCTTCCAAAGAATTTGTTAAATAAATATTAAAACGCTCGTCGTTTTTAGGCAAAAAACCCGTTTTTGCAAGTAGATATTCAAGTTTAATATGCGCTATGGTGTAAGAAGACATTAGCAATTCAAAACCGTTCAGTCGCGGAATAAGGTGTTGTTCTACATATCCTTGCCAAAGTCCGCTTTGTCCGCTAAATTTTTCATATATTTTATTTGCCGCTTCCGCAAGAAAAGTTCCCGTGCCTGTAGCGGGGTCTAATATTTGAACTTTGTGGACTTCTGTTTCGGTTTGAACGTTTTGGCTTTGTTTGTCTAAAGTTTTGTCGCAAATTTTTATTTTTACTTTCGACGTGTCGGCTAATCCTTGTTGCAAACTAAATTCGTTTTGCAAAATTTCGTCTATCGCTTTAACTATAAAGTTGACCACAGATTTTGGCGTATAAAATACTCCGCGACTTTTGCGCAAAGCGGGGTCATAAGTAAATAAAAAATCTTCATAAAAATGAAGCACGGGGTCGGTCTGTTGCGCGGCGCGGACGCTTTCGCCAAAAAAATTTATTTCTGTTTTAATTTGTTTAGAATTTTCGCCAAAGTTTTTCATTATTGCGCGCATATCAGACGCTCTAAACATTTGGGCAAGGTCGTCTACTATCCAAGCGAGGTGGTCGTCAAGGTCGCCGCCCGATATATTTTTAAAAAGATTTCGTAAAAAAGGATTGCTTTTTGGAATTAAATTTGTAACTTTTTCTATGCTGAACGTATCGGGGTCTCCGCTGTGCGAGCAGGCGGCAAACATACCGTAAGTAATGGTTTGCGCGTAAATATCGGCAAATTGTTTTGGTGAAATGTCGGGAATTAAAATTTCTTTTATCGCGGACAATTGTTGCGATAACGAGCCGTCAACGTCGCTTTTTTTAAGCACGTTTTCAATAACTTGCGACATAAGACGCGCTTTATTTGCCATTATTTCGGCAAGTTTTGCGGGAGAGTTTATTTTTTGCGGACGCGAGTTGCAAAATTTATTGAGCAAACTTTCAAATTTCGTAAATTGTTGCGAAACGGCAATAACGCCGTCGTTTGATTTTAATTCGGCTATGCGAATATTTTCTACAAATTCGCCGTATTCGTAAAATTCAAAAACAAGATAATCGGTAATAATTAAATGGTCTAACGCTTTTTTGTATCTGTCAAACTGTTCTTTGTAATTTTTGTCGTCTAATTTTTTTCCAATATCTTTTGCTTCTACGTAACTAACGGGAATGTTTTTTCGCAAAAGCGTTAAATCGGGAGCGCCGCATTCTATATGCCGCGCTTCGTTTATTACAGTGCAATCCGTTAAGTTTTTGAGTAGCGTTTCTAACGCTCCGCGAAACGAATGTTCGGTGGTAACGTCTTCTTTATATTTGTCGTTAAGTTGAAAAATATATTCGTTTATTTCATCGGTTTCTTTTGTCATAATATCTTTCTAAAAAGCCGTAAAACACGCGCAATTTTATTCCAACCCAATATCCGTCAAAATCGCTTTTGCGGCTTCTTTTCCCGCTCCCATAGCCATAATAACCGTCGCCGCGCCGGTTACGATATCGCCGCCGGCATAAACGTTAGGTCTCGAAGTCCGCCCTGCGCCGCTTGTCGCAGTTATCGTTCCGTATTTTGACGTGTCTAAATTTTGCGTGGTTTGGGCTATTATCGGATTTGGCGACGTGCCGATAGCCACTATAAAAACGTCGCATTCTATTACAAATTCGCTGTTTGGAATTTCCACGGGACTTCGCCGACCGCTATTATCGGGTTCTCCCAGTTCACATTTTATACATTTTACGCCGCAGACAAAACCGTCTTCGCCGACTATTACTTCTTTTGGGTCGCGCAAAATATCAAAAATTACGCCCTCTTCCTGCGCGTGAAGTATCTCTTCTTTTCGCGCGGGCATTTCGTCAAAACTTCTGCGATAAACAATGTGCGCTTCGTTTGCTCCCAGCCGCAAAGCGACGCGAACCGCGTCCATAGCGACGTTTCCGCCGCCCATTACGACCGCTTTTTTGCCTTTTATAATGGGAGTATTGCTGTTTTCTTTCCAAGCGTGCATTAAGTTAACGCGAGTCAAATATTCGTTTGCCGAATATACGCCGTTCGCGTTTATGCCTTTTATGTTCGGAAATTTCGGCAAGCCCGCGCCAGAGCCGATAAACGCCGCAGAAAATCCTTCTTTTTCTAATAAATCGTCAATAGTCGCGGTTTTTCCGACGACAAAATTCGTTTCAAATTTTACGCCTATCTCTTTTAGTTCGTCAACTTCCATTTGCACGACAGATTTTGGAAGCCGAAATTCTGGAATGCCATAAACAAGCACGCCGCCGACTTCGTGAAGCGCTTCAAAAACGACTACTTCAACTCCGTGTTTCGCCAAATATCCCGCTGTCGAAAGTCCCGCGGGACCAGAGCCGATAATCGCTACTTTTTTGCCGCTTTTGGGATAAACGGGATAATTTGGCGTGTGATGTTCGCAATTCCAATCGGCGACAAATCTTTCCAATGCGCCGATAGCCACCGAATCGCTTTTAATTCCCAAAATACATTTTGCTTCGCACTGCGTTTCCTGCGGACAAACGCGACCGCAAACGGCGGGCAAAGCGTTGGTTTTTTTTATAACGGCAAGCGCGTCTATAAAATCGCCTCGCTTTACCAAACGAATAAAATCGGGAATATTTATTCCCACCGGACATCCGTCTACGCAGCGCGGTTTTTTACATTCCAAACATCTTGCCGCTTCTTTTGTCGCTTCAACTTGTGAAAAACCCAAATTTACTTCTTCAAAATTTCGTCTTCTTTCGTTTGCATCTCGGCATCGCATTTGCGTTCTGTTCGACGTTTTTGTCGGTTCTTCAACTTCGTTTTCGGTTTTTGCGGAATATAAATTGCAGGTATGCGATTCGTTTTTTTGCGCAATTTTTTCATAACTTCCCAAACGATTCAGCAATTCGTCCCAGTTCACCAAACTTGCGTCAAATTCGGGACCGTCCACGCAGGCAAATTTCGTTTCGCCGTTTATGGACACCCGACATCCGCCGCACATTCCCGTTCCGTCAATCATTATTGGATTTAGCGAAACAAACGTTTTTATGCCGTTTTCAACCGTAAGTTTCGATGTAAATTTCATCATAATCGGAGGACCTACAACTACCGCGCAGTCAAATTTTTTGCCTTCCGCAATAAGTTTTTTTATCACGTCCGCCGCAAATCCTTTTATGCCTGCCGTTCCGTCGTCGGTCGTTATAAAAACGTTGTCGCAGAACTTGCGAAAATCGTCTTCGAGAATCAACAAATCCTTATTTCTTGCGCCGATTATCGCCGTAACTTCGTTTCCCGCGTCTTTCATTGCGTTTGCAATAGGATAAAGCGGCGCGGCGCCGAGTCCTCCGCCTATGCACAAAACTTTGCCGAATTTTTCTATATGAGTAGGATTTCCAAGCGGTCCCGCCAAATCGTTAATATAGTCGTTTTCGTTAAATTCCATAAGTTTTTTAGTCGATTTTCCGACCGCCTGAACTATAATTTCTATCCAGCCCTCTTTGTCGTTTGCGTCCGCTATTGTAAGCGGAATTCTTTCGCCGTCGGCTGATATGCGAATTATTACAAATTGTCCCGCTTTTCGTTTTTTTGCTATTTTTTCCGCTTCGAGCCGAAGCCGAAAAATTGTGTCTGATAATTTTTGCTTTTTAAGTATTTTTACCATTTATCGTCGTCTTCCGATTTATACGCGATTGCCGCAATACTGCCGCTATTTCGCGGTTGAGGTTGAGATTTAATTTTAATATTTGTGGTCATTTTGGTCGCCGATTTTGCCATTTTTGCTTCTTCTCCGTTAATTACGCCGACCAAATCGTTTACTAAATTGTCTATCGAGACAACTTGCGAATTTAATTCTTGCGAACTTGCCGCCAATTCTTCGCTTGAACTTGCGTTGGAATTTGTTATCAAATTCATTTTTCCTATAGACGCATTTACCTGCGAAACGCCTCTTGTCTGTTCTTCTGTGGCTATAGAAATATCCGAAACTATGGCGTTTATTTCCAAAGATTTTTCCGCGACTTTGTCTATTATTTTAGCCGTTTCTTCGGTTAATTCCACGCCTGTTTGCGATTTTTTTTGCGACATTTCAATTAAATCCGCAGTTTTTTTCGCGCTTTCCGCGCTTCTCTGCGCCAAATTTCTAACTTCTTCTGCGACGACGGCAAATCCTTTGCCCGCTTCTCCCGCCCGAGCCGCTTCAACAGCCGCGTTAAGCGCGAGTAAATTTGTTTGGAACGCAATTTCGTCTATATCTTTAAGGATTTTCCCCGTTTCGTTGCTCGATTGTCTAATTTCGGCGACCGCTTCCTGCAATTTATGCATAGACGTTTTGCCCGCGTTTGTTTCTTCTCCCTGTTCTTTTACCAAATTGCTCGCGTTTTTGGCGTTGTCGGCGGTTTGTTTTGTCATAGACGTAATTTCGTTAAGCGACGAAGATATTTCCTGCAAACTGCTCGACTGTTCCGTCGCTCCGCCCGCTACGGATTCCGCCGCGTTAGAAATTTCCCGCGACGCTCCCGAAACTTCCTGCGAACTCGACGAAAGTCCGTCTATAATTTCGGTTATCGGTTTTACGGTCGACCTCGTAACAATGGAACTCAAAAGAATGCCGAAAATTATCGCAAAAATAAGTCCGCTCGTTATTAAAATTGCGCCGACTTTCAACTCGCCCATAGAGTCGTTAGACAATTTGGTTATTGCGCCGATTGCGGTTTTTTTCGCGTCGTCAACCGATTTTTTGAGTTGATTTCTCGCTTCTTCGCATTTTGGATTTATGTCGTATCTCATTTGAACTAAAAATTCTCCCAACTGTTTCATAGATTGTTCGTAACTGTTGTAATCGGAAAAATATTCGGTAAATAATTTTTTCTGCGCGCCTTCCAAAGAAATTTTTTCGAGTTCGTTCAACGCTCCTAATCCGTGCGCTATAAAATTGTAAGCGTTTGAAAAACCTACGGTATCGACGCCAATTCGCGCTTTGTTAGCCGCGTTAATGGCTAAAATCGCGTCCAATTCCAAAATAAAAACGAGTTCTCTTTCGTGCGAAGCGGAATGAAAAAGTTCTCTTAATTTGCTTCCGTTTTCTATAATTTTATGTTCCAAATTGTTTAATTTGTTGGTTTGTTCCAAAATTTTGTCGCTTACTTCTTTTTGTTTGTTGCGAATTGCGGTATATGCGCGAAACGCCGTATCGACGTTCATAATTATTCCCGGGCTTTTTACCAAATGCGGCGCGCTCATTACAAATTCTTTTGTCGCCGTCAGTCCGGAATCCAAATACGCGGCGCCTTTTTGCGCGTTTTCGTAATATTTTTGGTCAAGCGTAACTTCGTACAAATGCGAATTGATAACAATACTGTCGGATATCCCAAGCGACAAAGTATATGCGACGTCCACAATCGGAACAAGTTCTTCTGAAATTACCGTTGCCCTGACGACTGCCGGTACCAACCATTTTCCTACGCTTACTGCGCCGGCAACCGCCATTAAGGCAAGCAAAAATCCCGCGAGCATTTTAATTTTTGCGCTTAGTTTTAGTTTTTTTAACATTTTCTGCACCCACTCCTAACAATAAAAATGTAAATAAGATTTTTAAATTCGCGTAAAAATACTATATTGCGCTAAATTAAAACGAATAAAAAACAACAAAAGCAATAAAAAACAAGGAAGTTAAAACATTTGTCTTAACTTCCCGTTCGGAAATTATTAAAAAAAGGGGGTTAATAATCGCCTAATTATTATCGTCGTTAAAAGAAATCATTTTTCCCGTTTTATGTACATCTTGAATATTGGAAGTTACGTTTGCGTATCTTCCCGTAACGCTTCTTCGCGTATTTCCGCTTTGTTGCAAACCTCTTTCTCTTTGCGCTTTTGCCTCCGCTCCCGCGACGACAGTTACCAAATCGCCCACCAAATCGTTAATTGAAAGCGCCTGCGAACTTAACTCTTCGCTACTTGCCGCCAACTCTTCGCTCTGACTTGCGTTACTCTGCGTTACTTGGTCTAAACTTCCTATCGCCGCGTTTACCTGCGACACGCCGTGCGCCTGTTCGTCTGCGGCTTTGGTAATTTCGTCGACTATCGCTTCTATTTTTGCCGACGATTCGGCTATTTTTTCTATGGATTGCGCCGTTTCTTCCGCCAAAGTTACGCCTTTTTCGCTACTTTTTTGCGACGCTTGAATTAAATCCGCAGTTTTCTTTGCAGCCGCCGCGCTTCTTTGCGCCAAATTTCTAACTTCTTCGGCGACAACCGCAAATCCTTTGCCCGCTTCTCCCGCCCGAGCCGCTTCAACAGCCGCATTTAACGCAAGTAAGTTTGTTTGAAACGCAATTTCGTCGATGTCTTTAAGAATTTTTGCAGTATCGTCGCCCGATTGTTTTATATCGTTTACCGCAGAAAGCAAACTTCCCATCGCTTCTTTGCTCGCTTTGGATTTATCTACGCTGTCTTTTACCAATCCTTCCGCGTTTCTGGCGTTTTCGGCGGTTTGTTGAGTCATAGAAGTTATTTCGTTAAGCGACGCGGAAATTTCCTCCAAACTGCTTGCCTGCTGACTTGCGCCGCTCGCCATAGATTGCGACGCCTTCGATATTTCTCCCGACGCGCCGGTTATCTGATTTGAACCCGAAGAAAGTTCGTCTATGGTTCTCGTTATCGGACGCACAATAGAATTTATAATGAAAACGCTCATTATTATTCCCAAAACGATTGCCGCAATTAACAAGATTATCATAATAAGCGAACTTGCGTTCATCTGCACGGCGGTTTCCATTGCCAAGCCCGAATTTCTATATACAAGCGTATCCATCATATCGGTAACGTCTTGGCTGAAAAGTTCTACCAAATGCAACTGTCTTGCATTCATTTCGTTTCGCGTCTGTTGCGTTTTTGAAAATTTGTCGAAAGCGTCGAAATATGCGTTTATATCGTTAATTATTATGTGAAGTTCCCGCTTAAAATCGTCGGAAAGCGTTTTGGATTCTGCAAAATGTTCTGCAAATTCCGCAACTTTTGTCCCTGTTTCGACTATCGCGGCGGCTCCCGACGTATCTATGCTTTGAAGAAATTTGTTAAGTTGTACGCGCGAATCCATTAAATAATAAATTACGTCCAAAATGTCGTCTCTGTCCTGCGAACTCGACGTTCCGAGTTGTTTGTCTCTTCCATCTATCATTTTTGCCCGTAACGCCATTAGTCCGTCCGCAACTTTTATTCCCAGAGCGCTTATTTGGACTTTGTATTCGTTTTGTTGAAATCCGAGTTCGAATATTGAATCGCAAATCGCTATTAAGTCCTTTACTTCCGGTTGGATTTTTGCTATGGAGATAGGAAATTGTTTAAGTCCCGTTGCCGTTTTTGTTAGTTCTTGCGCTCGAACGATTTCTTGTCTAAGCGTATCGAGCCACATTCTTGCCGCTTGCGCGTCGGAGGGGTCGGACCTGTACGTAAACGTGCGAATTGCCGTGCGAAAGTTGCCTTTTGAATCCAAAATTTCGCTGCCGGACCTTACGGCAGGAAGCACTTCTTTGGCAGTATATGCGGAACTTGCCCGAGCCGAAAACATATTTATCACGCCGACTATTCCCACAATAGCCATAAAGATAAACAAAACCGCCGCGAGCGCCGCAATTTTCGCGCTCAATTTTAATTTGTTAAACATAACAATGTTCCTTTATATAAAAGTGATTTTCCAAAGGTAAAATAATTTTTGGCGGTATATTATATATGGAATATACGAAAACTTTTTGTAAATTTTTTATTTTTTTGTTTTTTTTGCGCAGAAAGTTATTTTTCGCCGTTCCAGTATAAATCTTCGGGGTCAATATCTATTTTTTCGTTCCATACGACCGTATTGTATTTTACGGTTGCTTTTGCGAAAAACGCCTCGTTTTTTAACGGAATAAACATTTTATATTTCAAAAGCGGCTCGGCGTTATAAACTCTTGTTTCGCCGTTTGAAAAGAACACTCGCAGACGATAATTTTCAAGCGGTTCAACTTTTACCGCTTTAATATTTTCGGTGGAATTTTCGTAATTTAGAGTATGCATAGGTTTGTATTATTTCAACGGTTCTATCGGTTCGGGTTCTTCTCCTTTAATCGCCAGAGACCAATCGGTTAATAAATCGTCCTGCCGCATTTCCGCCCAAACTTTAACAAATCTCGCCTGTTTCGGCGGGAAATTTCCGCTTATTATATCGCCGTTTAAATCAAACGATGCTTCGTATTCTCCGTATATCGCGTGAAAATGCGGCGGATTATGTTCGGATGTTTTATACATTCTGATTAAAATTCCGTAAAATCTCGATATTGTAGGCATTATTATCTCCTTATGCCAATTTTTATTTATTTTCGCAAAAGTTTTCTAAATTTACACCGTAAAAATAATAATCGCGCAAACATAAAAACAAAAAAAGAAAGTCGAAACGTTTGTCTCGACTTTCCGTTACGGTAACTATCTAAAAAAAGGAGGTTAATAGTTGCCGAAATCTTTGTTATCGCCGCCTTTATCGTCGTTAAACGGAATAAGTTTTTCGCCGCCTTTTTGCACCGCTTTTATGCTGGTGGTTATAGCCCTGTATCTTCCCGTGCCCGGTCTCGCCGTCGACCTGCTGCTTACGGCTCCGTAAGTTCCCGTGAAACTTCTTGTGCTTCTTCCTGTAATTCCTCTTTCTCTTTGCGCTCTTGCCATTGCGCCCGCGACAACCGTTACCAAATCGCCTACCAAATCGTTAATTGAAAGCGCCTGCGAACTCAACTCTTCGCTACTTGCCGCCAATTCTTCGCTCTGGCTCGCGTTTGCCTGAGTCGTTTGGTCAAGATTTCCTATCGCCGTATTTACCTGGTCAACGCCGCGCGCTTGTTCTTCCGACGCTTTGGCTATTTCGTCGATTATCACCGCTATTTTTTCGCTCGCTTCCGAAATTTTTTCTATCGAATGAGACGTTTCTTCAGCCAATTCTAATCCTTTTGAACTACTCTTTTGCGATGTCTCAATAAGCAGAGCGGTCTTTTTGGCGCTTTCTGCGCTACGCTGAGCCAAGTTTCTAACTTCTTCCGCGACGACCGCAAATCCTTTGCCCGCTTCTCCCGCCCGAGCCGCTTCAACAGCCGCGTTAAGCGCAAGTAAGTTTGTTTGGAACGCAATTTCGTCGATATCTTTAAGAATTCTCGCCGTATCGTCGCCGGACGCCTTTATAGCGTTTACCGCCTCAAACAAACGCGCCATCGCTTCTTTGCTTTCTTTGGCTTTATCTACCGAATCCTTAACCAAAGCGTCTGCGGTTTGCACGTTGTCCGAGTTCTGTTTTGTCATAGAAGTAATTTCGTTAAGCGACGCGGAAATTTCTTCCAAACTGCTTGCCTGTTCGCTTGCGCCGCTCGCCATCGACTGCGACGCTTTCGATATTTCTCCCGACGCGCTGGTTACTTGTCCAGAACCCGAAGAAAGTTCGTCTATCGCTCTGTTTATCGGTTTTACTATGGAATTTATAATGAATACGCTCATTATTACTCCCAAAAGTATCGATACGATTAACAAAATCATCATAATTATAGAAGACGTGCCCATTGCTTCCGCAGTTTCTATTGCCAAACTTGCATTTCTGGTTGCCATTGCGTTCATCATCTCGTTTACGTCGTCGCTAAACTGCGCCACAGTATCCAATTGTTTTTGGTTAACTTCGTTGCGCAATAACTGATATTGCATATATCTGTCGAATGTGGCGAAATATTCGTCAAAATCTTTCTTTACTCCGATAAGTCGAGTTTTAAATTCGTCGGAAAGCGTAGGCGATTTCATAATATTTTCCAAAACCGCGTCGTCTTTTTTGCCAAGTTCCCTTAATGCGTTGGCTCCTGTGGTATCGGTGGATTGAAGAAATCTGTTGAGCACTATTCGCGCGTCCTGCATATCAAAAGCGACGGACAAAAGGGCGTCTCTGTCTTCCGTAGAAGAAGAGTTCATACCTTTATCTCTTTGCTCGCTTGCGTCCATTCGTATTTTCATAAGTTCGCCCGTCATTCTGTCGCCTGTAACCGCGAAAGAACCTTTTTCTATATTCTGCGCGGCTCCCAATTTGAATATCGAATCGCAGACCCATCTTAAAGTTTTCAGTTCGGGTTCAATTTTCGCGAGACCTATGGGAAACGCTTTCAAATTTGTTGCGGTTTTCGCCAATTCCTTTGATTTTTTTAATTTTTCGTCCAACGTATCTAAATGCGCCATCGCTTCTTTTGCGTAATTGGAATCCGAGTTATACGTAAACGTGCGCACCGCAAGTCGGAAGTTTCCTTTCGAGTCCAAAATTTCCGCTCCCGCTTCAAACGCGGGAAGCACTTCGCGGGCGGTATAGGTAGAACTCGACCTCGCCGAAAACATATTTATAATTCCGACAATCCCCACGATTGCCATAAAAATGAATAAAACAGCCGCAAGCAGCGAAATTTTCGCGCTCAATTTAAGTTTGTTAAACATAACAACACTCCTCTATAAAAAAATTTTTTGATTTTCTTTCGTAGAAATTTGAAAAAGTTTTAGAAATTTGAAAAACATTTACGTTTTCCAAATCGGCGCTTGCCGCGTGTTTCAATAATTTAATAACGGTAGTCAAAATCATAGATTTTCCTTTAATTTTACCGTAAATAAAAATTTGCGCTAATAAAATAATATTTGCGAATATGCAAATTGCGAAATTTGTGTGAAAATTCTTTTATTTCATAAAATTAAGTTCAATGAAATATATAATGTGGGCGAGCGTATGGGTAAAAAATGCGTTTCTTTTATAAAATTCGCTGTGTTCTTTATAATACGAAAGCAATTTAAAAAAATGCGTTTTGTAATCGTCAAATTTTTCAAGATTAAATTTTTTTCCTGTCCATACTTGTAAAATCACAGTCATAATATCAAAACAAAAACTTTCATTTATAAAAATCATTTTTGGAGAGGGATATTTTTTTGTAGGCACTGATACTAATTTAAAAACAGGATTTTCCAAAAATAATTGCATATATAAAGAAACTATTTTATGACGGTCTATTTTATTGCCCGTTTCAATATCGCGCTCGCCATAAATTTCTTTTTTAACGGAATCAAGGCGCACGGGATATATCTTTTTTATTGCGTCTATTTTTTTGCTATCGTATTCTACAAAGTTGGTTTCAGAGTTGTTTTTAATAAGTTCGTAATATTTATCGGCGAGTTTTTTTATATGCGTAAAAAAATCCTGCGAGTTAAATTCCGTCATACAATTTACCGCCAATAAGTTTTTTTAGCGTCTATTTCCTTGCATCGTTCATTGATTGCCGGACCTATATCCACGTCTTTCGCCGATTTGTCGTCGTTTGTAAATTTCATATACAAATGAAAATTTTCATACTGTTTTTTTGTCAGAGGTTTATCGGGATTTTTTAACAATACCCCTAAATCGTAATTCTGTTTCATTCAAAACTCCTGTTTTTGGGTTCATAATAAATACAATATAATAAATGCGACGACTTAAAAGGTAAAAAAAATTAAATTTTCACAAAAAAAACAAGAAAGCCGAAACGTTTTGTCTCGACTTTCTTCTTTTGGCAATAAAAGGAGGTCAATACTTGCCGAAATTCTTATCGTCGCTAAAAGGAATCATTTTTTCCGCTTTTCTCGGCGTTACAGGAATACTTTTGGTTACGGCTTTGTATCTTCCCGTAACCGCTCTGCCGCCGACCGCTCGGTAAGTTCCCGTAACCGCTCTGCCGCCGACCGCTCTATAACTTCCCGTAGAGTATCTTCTTCTCGACGATACTACTCCTCTTTGCGCCATTGCGCCCGCGACTACCGTTACCAAATCGCCCACCAAATCGTTTATGGAAAGCGCCTGCGAACTCAACTCTTCGCTACTTGCCGCCAACTCTTCGCTCTGGCTTGCGTTTGCCTGAGTCGTTTGGTCAAGATTTCCTATTGCGCTATTTACCTGCGACACGCCGCGCGCCTGTTCGTCTGCGGCTTTGGAAATTTCCGACACAATAACCGCTATTTTTTTGCTCGCTTCCGAAATTTTTCCTATTTCTACCGACGTTTCTTCCGCCAAATCCACGCCTTGCTGACTACTCTTTTGCGAATCTTCAATTAAATTAGCCGTCTTTTTTGCGCTTTCGGCTGTTCTCTGCGACAAATTTCTAACTTCTTCTGCGACGACCGCAAAACCTTTGCCCGCTTCTCCCGCGCGAGCCGCTTCAACAGCCGCATTGAGCGCAAGTAAGTTTGTTTGGAAAGCAATATCGTCTATGTCTTTTAGAATTTTTGCCGTTTCGTCGCTCGAATTTTGAATTTTTGCTACCGCTTCCTGCAAACGTTTCATCGTTCTTTCAACTTCCGCTTGTCCTTCCGCCGCTCCTTTTACCAATCCTTCCGCGTTTCTTGCGTTTTCGGCGGTTTGTTGCGTCATAGAAGTAATTTCGTTAAGCGAGGCGGATATTTCCTCCAAACTGCTTGCCTGTTCGCTTGCGCCGCTCGCCATCGACTGCGACGCTTTCGATATTTCTCCCGACGCGCTGGTTATCTGACCCGAACCCGAAGAAAGTTCGTCTATCGCTCTGCTTATCGGCTTTACTATGGAATTTATAATGAAAATACTCATTATTATTCCCAAAATTATCGCTACGATTAACAAAATTACCATAACTATGGTATTTGTGTCCATTTGCCCGGCGGTTACCATTGCCAAACCGGAATTTCTTATGACCAGCGTATCCATCATACTGTTTACCGCGTCGCTGAATGTTCCTACCAAAGTCAGTTGTTTTTGGTTAGTTTCATTGCGGCTCAACTGCAATCGTATATATTCGTCGAAGGTCTTGTAATACGTGTCGAAATCTTTTTTTACGACGCCTAATCTATCTTTAAATTCGGCGGAAAGCGTTTCGGATTTCATAATTTCGGACAAAAGTTGAGTATCGGTTTTTCCGTAAGCCGCTATTTCGGCTGCTCCTACGGTATCTATACTTTGGAGAAATCTGTTGAGTATTATTCGCGCTTTCATCAAATCAAAGGTAAAATTAAGAATATCGTCTCTGTCTTTCGTAGAAGAACTGTTAATACCTTTGTCTCTTTGGTCGCTCGCGTCGGTTCTTATTTTTATCACTTCATCGGTCATTCTGTCGCCGACAACGGCAAAAAAGTCCTTTTCTTTGCCTTGCATAGCCCCAAGCGTGAACAACGAATCGCAAATGACTCTTAAACCTTTCAACTCCGGCTCAATTTGCGCTATACTTTTTGGAAACGACTTTAATCCCGTCGCAGTTTTTGTCAAATCGCGCGCTTTTCTGACTTCATCGTCAAGCGTGTCTAAATACGCCGTCGCTTGTTTTGCGGAAGCGGAATCCGACGTATAAGTAAAAGTGCGCACCGCAAGTCGAAAGTTTCCTTTCGAGTCCAAAATGTCCGACGCGGCTTTTACCGCGGGAAGCACTTCGTGCGCGGTATAGGCGGAACTCGCTTTCGCCGAAAACATATTTATTACGCCGACAATTCCCACGACTGCCATAAAAATGAACAAAACAGCCGAAAGCAACGTAATTTTCGCACTTAATTTTAGTTTGTTAAAGTTAAACATAACAACACCCCTTTATAAATAATTTTTTGATTTTCCCATTTATTTTTATCGCGAATAAAATTTTACGATAATAAATTTGCGACAATAAAATAATATTTGTTGTATTGTATATGCGGATTTTTTACAAAACTTTTACTTTTTCTGTTAAATCGCGTTTGTTAAAAACCGATAAAAAAACAAAGAAGCCGAAACTTTTCGCTTCGACTTCCCGTTTTGGCATTTCTAAAAAATCTCAATATCTTCCGTAATTTTTGTTGTCGTCGTTAAACGCAATCATTTGGTCTGTTTTGCGCACCGCGGGCATATTGTGCGTGGTTATGGAACGATATCTTCCCGTGCCGGGTTTGCCGCCTGCGCCTGCGGTTCTGTGGATTCCTTTTCTTCTGTTGGTCGTAACTCCTCTTTCTTTTTCCGCTCTTGCAAGCGCACCCGCGACCACATTTACCAAATCGCCGACCAAATCGTTTATGGAAAGCGACTGCGAACTCAACTCTTCGCTACTCGCCGCCAATTGTTCGCTTTGGCTTGCGTTACTCTGCGTTACTTGGTCCATACTTCCTATCGCTTGATTTACCTGCGAAATTCCGCGCGATTGTTCGTGCGCGGCTTTGGAAATTTCATCGACTATCATTTCTATTTTTCTGGACGCTTCGGTTATGTCGTCGATAGCCACCGACGTTTCTTCCGCCAAATTTACGCCGCTTTCGCTACTTTTTTGCGAATTGTCAATCAACTCCGCCGTTTTCTTTGCCGCCGCGGCGCTTCTTTGCGCAAGATTTCTAACTTCTTCGGCGACGACCGCAAATCCTTTGCCCGCTTCTCCCGCCCGAGCCGCTTCAACAGCCGCATTAAGAGCAAGTAAATTTGTCTGAAACGCAATTTCGTCTATATCTTTAAGAATTTTTGCCGTATCGTCGCCCGATTTTTTTATGTTTTTTACCGCTTCCATAAGCCGCGTCATAGATTGATGACCTCTATTGGATTTATCCACGCTGTCTTTTACCAAAGTTTCCGCGCCTTTTGCGTTTTCGGCGGTCTGTTTGGTCATAGAAGTAATTTCGTTAAGCGAGGCGGAAATTTCCTCCAAACTGCTTGCCTGTTCGCTTGCGCCGCTCGCCATTGCCGACGCCGCTTTCGATATTTCTCCCGCCGCGCCGGTTATTTGGTCTGAGCCGGAATGAAGTTCGTCTATCGCCCTTGTTATCGGTTTTACTATGGAATTTATAATGAAAATACTCATTATCACTCCCAAAAACATCGCTACCAATAATATCGCTATCATTTTTATGGAACCCGAATTTAGCGCGGTCGCGGCGTTTACGGCTCTTTGCGTGTTTCTGTCTATAGTTTTTTCCGTCATTTCGTGAACCGCGTATGCAAATTCGTCCATCATCGCTTCTTGTTTGTAGTAAATATCTTCGCGTTGCGCTTGCATTTTGTGATAATCCGCAAATCCCGCGTAATATGCGTCGGTTTCTTTTTCGAGCGCGGTGATTTTATTTTTAAAATTTTCCGAAAGCGTCGGGGAATTATTTAGTTTTTCGCCTAAACTTTTTCTATTTTTGGCGTAATTTTCTATAATTTCCGCGCCGCCTGTCGTGTCGGTAGTTTGAATATACCTGTTCAGCGCGATTCTGTTCGTCAAAAACCTGATGTTAAATTGAGTTAAATTGTCTCTGTCCGCCGTGGAAGAAGTGTGCAATCCCGCGTCTCTCTGCGCGTTCATCTCTTCTCGTATATCGATTAGCGTTTGCGTTGCTTTTGCGCCGTCAATAAAAAAATATGCTTTGACTTCGTTTTGTTTCAGTCCTATATCCAATAGTTCGTCGCAAATTTCTATTAACGGTTTCGTAAGTTCTTCCACTTTTTTGAAACTCGACGTAAAAGCGGGAAGGTCGGTTACTTCTCTTTTAATAAATTTGGACGTTTCGTCTATTACCGTTGCTAAACTATCCATAAACAATTTTGAGATTTCCGCGTCTTGCGGCTCGGAAGTATGAACGAATTTGCGCATAGTTCGCCGTATATCGCCCGTAAATTGCAAAATGTCGGTTGTGTGGTTTATTGCCGGCAATATCTGTTGCGCGACGTGGCGGGAACTGCTTGCCGCCGAAAACATATTTAACACCGCAATTAGCCCGACGGTGGACATAAAAATAAATAAAACAGCCGCGAGCGCCGCAATTTTCGCGCTCAATTTTAGGTTTTTAAACATAACAAATCTCCTTTAAGAAATTTTTTGTAATTTTTTAAAAATAATTTTGGCAATATAAAAAATACGAAATTTTTTGTAATTTTTGTAATTTTTTTATAATAGAGAAATTTCTCCCGTTTTCCATAACGGATTATTTTTTTCGTAATCTTCAAGTAATTTAATCATTTGCGACGTGGTTTTGAAGTTATTATAACCTTTCGCGCAAAGCCCGTTTATCAATATTTTATCGCCCGTCCATAAATTAGCGTTCAAATAATCGGCGACCGACACAAAAGCCATATCGTCGCAATCGACGTCGCAAGTTATGTATTTGGCTTTTTGTAAAACGTCTTTTGGCAACAACCTGTCGTCTATAAACGTTATTTTTCGTTCGATTTTTTGTATAAGTTCAAATAAATGCGAATTGTCAAGTTTCGTATATTTTTGTATTTTTTCAAAATGATTTAATATTTCGTCGCGTAAATACGAACAAGTATAGAAAGAAAAACATTCTTTCGGCGAATAAACGAGAATTTTTCCTATTTGGCTTGACGAATTTAACAACGCGCTGAATACTATATTCGTATCAACTACGATTTTCATAAACGTTTAGCCAATTTTTATTTATTTCTTTTGCAAAAGCGTCTACTTCGTCTTGCGGAACATTGTAGCCCGAAGTCAATTCAATATAGCGAAAATAATCGACCAATTCCTGCACGCGCTCTATTTGCGAAACGACGGGCATACGTATAATAAATTCTTTCGCGTTTCTTTCTATTACCATTTTTTCTCCCCGTCCCTTCGCAATTTTTCAATAATCGCCGAAATTTTTATCGTCGTCAAACGGAATAACTTCTTCAGGTTTTGTTGACGGCTGCGCCGTTTGCTTTCCCGTCGGATTTGTCGCCGCCTGCTTTATTGTCGGATTCGGATTCGTCGCCGTTTGTTTTATTGTCGGATTTATCGTCGTTTGTTTCATTGTTTTATGTTTGTCGCCCGCCGACGGATTGTAACCGATTGCCGCCGTCGCTCTTCTTGTCGGACGACTAAAAGCCGCGCTCGAACTCGAAGACGAAATTCTTCTCTTGCTTTCTCTTTTGACTCTTGCTTCTTCGCCGTCTACAACGCCGACTAATTCGCCGACCAATTCGTTCATAGAATGCGCCTGCGATGTCAATTCTTCGGAACTTGCCGCCAACTCTTCGCTCTGACTCGCGTTACTTTGCGTTACCGCGTCAATTCCCGATATTGCGCCGTTTACCTGCGAAACTCCGCGCACCTGTTCTTCGGACGCGGAAGATATTTCTGCGACAATCATAGCAATTTTGCTCGACGTTTCGGTAATTTTTCCTATTGCTTCTGCCGCTTCCGTCGCCAAAGTTACGCCTTGCTGACTACTCTTTTGCGAACTTTCAATTAAATCGGCGGTTTTCTTTGCGCTTTCCGCGCTTCTTTGAGCCAAATTTCTAACTTCTTCGGCGACGACGGCAAATCCTTTGCCCGCTTCTCCCGCTCTTGCCGCTTCAACAGCCGCGTTTAACGCAAGTAAATTTGTTTGGAACGCAATTTCGTCTATGTCTTTAAGAATTTTTGCCGTTTCGTTGCTTGATTTTTGTATGCCTACAACCGCTTCCTGTAAGCGCGTCATCGCTTCCTGACTTTCTTTCGCTTTTACTACGCTGTCCTGAACAAGCGCGTCGGCGGTTTTTACGTTGTCTGCGGTTTGTTTGGTCATAGAGGTAATTTCGTTAAGCGAGGCGGAAACTTCTTCCAAATTCGACGCTTGTTCGCTTGCGCCGCTCGCCATAGTTTGCGAAGCGTTTGAAATTTCCCCAGCCGCCGTAGTTACTTGGTCGGAGCCGTTAGAAAGTCCGTTTATCGCTTCCGAAATCGGTTTTACTATCGAGCGAATTACCAAAATACTCAAAACGACGCCCACTACAAGCGCGATAAACAATATCGCAAACGTAAGAAGAAGCGCGCTGTGCAGCATTTTTGCCGCGCCGTCCGCTTTTGTGGTGTTTGCCGCTACAACTCTGTCTATAAGAGTGTCGACTCCCGAATTAAACACCGCTAATTGCGCTATCTGTTTTAAATAAATATCGTATCTTTGTTCCTGCAATTTCGCGTATTGGTCAAATAGCGAATCGTAAAGTTCTATATCTTTTTCAAGTTCGGCGTATTTTTTTATAAAATCGTTAGAAAGCGTTTGACTTTCAACAAGTTGATGGGCAAGCCCCCATATTTTTTTCTCCGCGTCGTGAATTGCCCCGACGCCGCTTGTGTCAATCGACTGCAAGTATATGTTTATGGCGATTCGCATTCTCATTATTTCGGCGAATAATTGAAATCCTACGTCGCGGTCAGTAGCGGATGAAGAATTTAATCCTTGGTCTCTTTGAGTGCTCGTTTCGTTTCTGTATTTTTCGGCGTTTTCCGACATTTTAATTCCTATCGTGGCAAATTGTTCTCTCAATTCAAGTTGTCTTTCTCCGATACTAAACATATTTTCGGAAATCGTTCGCACGTCTTTTTCTACCGGTTTAAGTTCGATTAGCATCGGAGGAATTTCGGGTAAATCTCTCGCGTTAAGCAGTAAAGAGTCGAGTCCGCTAAAATTTTCTTCTATGCTGTTAAACCAAAATATTGCGGTTTTTGCCATTTCGGGATTCGACGTAAGCGCAAAATCTCTAACGGGAACGCGCATATCGCCTTTGTCCGATAAAATTTCAGCCGTATATTTTATTGCGGGAAGCGCCTCATACGCCAGCCGCGAAGAAGTTCCGCTGGCTAAACGCATATTAACAGCCGCCACCGTTCCTAAAATTGCCGTAATTATCAGCAATATTGCCGCAAGCGCCGTAATTTTTGCGCTCAATTTCAACTTGTTAAACATAAACGCCTCCTAATTAAATTGCAAATTCTTTTATCAATAACTTCCGTAATTTTCGTCGTCGTGAAACGGTATAGCCGTCTTTGGATTTTCGGAATCTCCATCGACCGCGGGCATAGTTCTCGTTCCCGAAGTCGCGGGCATTGTTCTTGTTCCCGAAGGAATTGCCTTCATAGACCTTGTAGCCGCAAGTTCGTCGTGCGTGGATGAGATTGCTTTAATTTTTTGCGTTTGCCGCTCTACTTTTGCGTGGTCGCCATTTACTACGCCGACCAAATCGCCGACCAAATCGTCCATAGAATACGCCTGCGAATTTAATTGCTCGCTGCTTGCCGCCAACTCTTCGCTACTACTTGCATTGGATTGCGTTACGACATCCATACTCGATATTGCGCTGTTTACTTGCGAAACGCCTTGCGCCTGTTCTTGCGCCGCCGTCGTAATTTCGGCGACAATCATCGCTATTTTATTGGATGTTTCCGTAATTTTTTGTATCGCTTCCGCAGTTTCGCCCGCCAAAAGTACGCCGTTTTCACTACTCTTTTGCGAACTTTCAATTAAATCGGCGGTTTTCTTTGCGCTTTCGGCGCTTCTCTGCGCTAAATTTCTAACTTCCTCTGCGACGACCGCAAATCCTTTGCCAGCTTCTCCCGCCCGAGCCGCTTCAACAGCCGCGTTTAACGCAAGTAAGTTCGTTTGGAACGCAATTTCGTCTATATCTTTAAGAATTTTTGCAGTTTCGTTGCTACTTTTTTGTATGCCGACAACTGCTTCCTGCAAGCGAGTCATCGCTTTTTGGCTGTCGTTTGCTTTTTCTACGCTGTCCTGAACCAAAGCGTCCGCGCTTCTTACGTTGTCGGCGGTTTGTTTGGTCATAGAAGTAATTTCGTTAAGTGACGCGGATATTTCCTGCAAATTTGCCGCCTGTTCGCTTGCGCCGCTCGCCATAGATTGCGAAGCGTTTGAAATTTCCCCCGCCGCGACCGATATTTGTCCAGACCCCGAAGAAAGTCCGTTTATCGCCATAGTAATAGGACCGACAATCGAGCGAATTACCAAAACGCTCATAACAATTCCCAAAAGCATAGCCAAAATCAATAAAACCAAAGAGACGTATGAAGCGATTTCCAATTGAGCCGCCATCGATTTTGAAATTACCGCGTTTCTATCTATAACGCCCGCAATTAAACTGTCAATTTCTTCGTTGAGTACGCCGAGTTCTTTCGCTTGCCTGTCGAACAGTTCGTGACGGCGTTTCTGTATTTCTATAAATTTACTGAACATTTCGTCGTAATCCATCATCGTCGTGATTATTTTTCCCTGTCCTTTTTTAAATTCTTCCGAAAGCGTATTGGAACTCATAAGAGAATTTATTAAATCGTGGCAATGCCCCGCGACTACCAAAACCTGCGCGTATCCTACCGTATCGTTGTTGTAAATAATGTTGTTAAAAAGAAAAATAGTTTTGGAAACGTCGCCTAAAAACTTAAACATATTGTCTCTGTCTTTTGTCGCGGAACCGTGCAAACCCGCGTCTCTATTTGCGTCCATTTGCGCGCGAAGGTCTATTATGCTGTCCAAAAGCGCGGCTCCCATAGGAATAAGTTTTTCTTTAAGTTCCATTTGTTCTCTTCCGTATTCAAACACGGAATCCGACATTATTTTCAGCGCTTTTTCGCTCGGTCTTATTTTTGGAATAATTTTGGAAAAGATAGGCAAATGTTTCGCGGTTTTAAGTAAATCGTCCGCGTTATCAAATCCTTGTTCCAACATAGCGAAATCGCCGTCCGCGTCAATCGCGTTTTGCGGATTGGAAGACAATGTAAAAGTGCGCAAATTTGTTCGCAAATCGCCTTTTTTAGATAACATTTCGGTAGATATTTTTATTGCGGGAAACGCTTCGTCCGCGATAACGTCGGACGTCCTTGCCGACACAAACATATTTATCGCCGCAAATATTCCCAAAACCGCCGCAATAATTAACAATATTGCCGACAATAACGTAATTTTAGCGCCCAACTTCATCTTGCTAAACATAAGCACCCTCCGTTTTCCTTTTTTATATACATAAAAAACCCCATTGTTTTTTACCCAAAACAAAAAAATCGCCGTTTTTACAAAAAAAATTTAGTAAAGATAATGTAAAAATAATAAGTGTTACATAAAAAGTGTAATGTTTTTCGTTATTTTTATAAAATTTTTTTAAAATAAAATTGGGAAGTCAAGATTTTCGCCTTAACTTCCCAATTTTTTAACTATTAAAAAGCGCGTTTAATAGTCGTTGAAAACCTTATCGTCGTTAAATTGAATAACGTTTCCCGATTTTTGCGCCGCTGTCGAAATTTTTCTCGGTATAAATCCGTATCTTCCCGCAAGCGGAGTTTTTGCCATTCCTCCGTAGCCGGTGTTAGGATTTTTTGTTATCATAGCGTTTCTTTCTCTTTCCATACGCGCCATTTCGCCCGCGACGACAGATACCAAATCGCCCACCAAATCGTTTATGGAAAGCGCCTGCGAACTCAATTCTTCGCTACTTGCCGCCAACTCTTCGCTCTGGCTCGCGTTACTCTGCGTTACTTGGTCTAAACTTCCTATCGCGATATTTACCTGCGACACGCCGTTTGCCTGTTCGTAAGCGGCTTTTGCAATTTCGTCGACTATTATTTCTATTTTCATAGACGCTTCGGCAATTTTTTCTATGGATTGCGCCGTTTCTTCCGCCAAATTTACGCCGTTTTCGCTGCTCTTTTGCGAATTGTTAATCAAGTCCGCAGTTTTCTTTGCGGCGGCGGCGCTTCTTTGAGCCAAATTTCTAACTTCTTCCGCGACGACCGCAAATCCTTTGCCCGCTTCTCCCGCCCGAGCCGCTTCAACAGCCGCGTTAAGCGCGAGTAAATTTGTCTGAAACGCAATTTCGTCGATGTCTTTAAGTATTTTTGCAGTATCGTCGCCCGATTGTTTAATGTCCCTTACCGCTTCAAGCAAACAGTCCATCGCTTCTTTGCTCGCTTTAGATTTATCTACGCTGTCTTTTACCAAATCTTCCGCGCTTTTTGCGTTGTCGGCTGTTTGTTTGGTCATAGAAGTAATTTGGTTAAGCGAGGCGGATATTTCCTCCAAACTGCTTGCCTGCTGACTTGCTCCGCTCGCCATTGCCTGCGATGCGTTAGATATTTCTCCCGACGCGCCGGTTATCTGATTTGAGCCCGAAGAAAGTTCGTCTATCGCTTTTGTAATGGGTTTAACTATGGAATTTATAATGAAAACGCTCATTATTATTCCAAAAATTATCGCTAAAATCAAAAGGACTACCATAATTATTGAATTTGTGTCCATTTGTCCTACGGTTTGCATTGCCAAGCCCGAACTTCTATATACAAGCGTATCCATCATTTCCGTTACGTCTTCGCTGAACGTTCCTATCATACTCAACTGTTTTTTGTACGTTTCGTTGCGATGTTGCTGTAAAACTACGTATTCTTCAAAATCGTCGAAATATTCGTCGAAATCCTTTTTTACTTCGTTAAGTCGAGTTCTAAATTCGTTGGAAACCGTGTTGGAATTTATAATTTCGTCCAAAAGCGCGGCGTCCGCTTTTCGCGCAATCGTTATTTCTGCGGCTCCCGACGTATCTATGCTTTGAAGAAAACGGTTGAGTTTAATTCGCGTTCTCATCAAATCGAAGGAAAATTTAAGCAAATCGTCTCTGTCTTTTGTGCTGGAACTGTTAAGTCCTTCGTCTCTTTGCGTGCTCATTTCGTCTCTTATTTTTATCGCGTCTTCGGTTACTTTGTCGCCTATGACGGAAAACATTTCCTTTTCTTTGTTCTGTTTGAGACCAAAGTCAAATATCGAATCGCAAAGTTGGGTTAAAATTTTCACTTCCGGCTCGATTTTTGCAATACTTAACGGAAAAAATTTTAATCCTTTCGCCGTTTTTGTCAGTTCTTGCGCTTTTTTAATTTCTTCGGCAAGCGTATCCAACCACTCTCTGGCTTCTTTTGCGGAAGCGGGGTCGGACGTATAAGTAAACGTGCGGATTGCCGCGCGAAAGTTTCCTTTCGAATCCAAAATATCCCCTGCGGACTTTACCGCGGGAAGCACTTCGTGGGCGGTATATGCGGAACTTGCTTTCGCTGAAAACATATTTATCACGCCGACGATTCCTACAATAGCCATAAAAATAAACAATACGGCTGCGAGCGCTGCGATTTTCGCGCTCAATTTTAGTTTTTTAAACATAAGACACTCCTTGTAAAACAGTTAAACAAAACTTTTCTTGTTAAAAACAAGAAATTTACCCTAAATTTTAAGGCGGCAAATCCGCGTTTGATTTTAGTTTTTGCGCGCAAAAAAACTAAAATCAAATAACGGGAAACCCATTATTTTCTTTTTTGGAAATATTTTGAGAATTCGACAATAGAATTTGAGAACCGGAGAATACGTCGCAAATTTATGCCGCTAATAAAATTTATATGTAACTAATATAATTTATGCCAAAACGAAAATGCGGAATTTTTTTTAATTTTTTTTAATTTTTTAAAAATAATTTTTATTTTCTCTTATAAAAGACGAAAACAGCCGCCTGAAAATAATTCCAAACGGCTGTTTTTTTAGTAAAATTTGCGAATTTCTTTGAAAATTTTAATAGTCGCCGAAATTCTTGTCGTCGTTAAACGTAATCATTTTTTCACTTTTTCGCACCGACGGCATATTTGCGGTTATGGATTTATGCGACCTGCCGCTTCCCGCGTTGTAACCTCCCGCGGCGTATCGTGTTGTCGGCGTTGCTCGCATTATTCCTCTTTCTCTTTCGGCTCTTTCCATTGCGCCCGCGACGACGGTTACCAAATCGCCGACCAAATCGTTTATGGAAAGCGCTTGTGCGCTTAACTCTTCGCTACTTGCCGCTAACTCTTCGCTTTGGCTCGCGTTTGCCTGCGTTACTTGGTCAAGATTTCCTATTGCGGTATTTACCTGCGAAATTCCGTTTGACTGTTCGTCGGCGGCTTTAGAAATTTCGGTTACGATAACCGCTATCTTTTTTGCCGCTTCCGTAATTTTTCCTATTTCAAGCGATGTTTCTTCCGCCAAAGTTACGCCTTGCTGACTGCTGTTTTGCGAATCTTCTATTAAGATAGACGTTTTTTTCGCGCTTTCCGCGCTTCTTTGCGCCAAATTTCTCACCTCTTCCGCGACGACGGCAAATCCTTTGCCCGCTTCTCCCGCTCTTGCCGCTTCAACAGCCGCGTTTAACGCGAGTAAGTTTGTTTGAAAAGCAATTTCGTCAATATCTTTAAGAATTTTTGCGGTTTCGTTGCTCGACGCTTGAATTTCTTCTACCGCGTCTTGCAAACGGCGCATCGCTTTTTCTACGCCTTCTTGTCCCGTCGCGGCTTGCGCTACCAAACCTTCCGCGTTTTTGGCGTTGTCGGCGGTTTGTTTTGTCATTGAGGTAATTTCGTTAAGCGAGGCGGAAATTTCTTCCAAACTGCTTGCTTGCTGACTTGCTCCGCTCGCCATCGACTGCGACGCTTTCGATATTTCTCCCGACGCGCCCGTTATCTGATTTGACCCCGAAGAAAGTTCGTCTATCGCTTTGCTTATCGGGTGAACAATAGAATTTATAATGAAAACGCTCATTATTATTCCCGAAATTATCGCTACGATTAACAAAATTACCATAATTATTGAACTGAAATTCATTTGTCCCGCGGTTCCCATCGCTAAATCCGAATTTCTTTTTACCAATGTTTCCATCATATCGGTTACGTCTTGGCTGAACGTTCCTACTAATTCCAACTGTTGTTTGTTCAAATCGCCGCGGCGCAACTGTATTTTTACGTATTCGCCGAAGGATTTGTTATACTCGTCAAAATCCTTTTTTAAGCCGATAGTACGATTTTTGAACTCGTCGGAGATTGTTTTGGAATTTATAATTTCGTCCAAAATCGCGTTGCCTTCTTTGCTGAATTCAATTATTTCTGCGGCTCCTGCGGTATCGACGTTTTGAAGAAATTTATTTACTTTAATTCGCGTGTTCAGCAAATCAAAGGTGAATCCAAGCAAGTCGTCTCTGTCTTTTGTAGACGAACTATTAAGCCCCGCGTCTCTTTGCGTACCCATATCGTCTCTGATACTTACCGCGTCGACGGCTATTTTGGTTCCTATGACCGCAAGCGCGTCTTTTTCTTTGCCCTGCATAAATCCGAGCGCAAATATAGAATCGCAAAAACTTCTTAAAGTTTTTAATTCGGGTTCGATTTTCGCGATACTTATCGGAAACGCTTTTAAGCCCGTCGCGGTTTTTGTTAGTTCGTGCGCTTTTTTAACTTCTTCGTCCAGCGTGTCTATCCACGCTCTGGCTTCTTTTGCGGAAGCGGAATCCGACGTATAAGTAAACGTGCGAATTGCGACGCGGAAACTTCCTTTCGAATCCAAAATATCTCCTGCGGATTTTACCGCGGGAAGCACTTCGTGGGCGGTATAGGCGGAACTTGCCCGTGCCGAAAACATATTTATAACGCCGACGATTCCTACTATAGCCATAAAAATAAATAATACGGCTGCGAGCGCGGCAATCTTCGCGCTCAATTTTAGTTTTTTAAACATAAAAAACTCCTCTCTAAAATAACAGTTAATCCATTATTTTTCTTTTCTGAAAACATTTTAAAAACACAACTTTTTTGGTTTAATGAACCGGATAATATATCGCAAATTCCTGTTTTCTTGTAACAAATAAAAATTATAAACGGTAAAATAATATTTGCCAAAACAAAAATGCGAAATTTTTTGAAATTTTTTTATTTTTTTGTGAAATTAAGTAAAAACTGCGAAATCGCGCCGCAAATTTTAGTATATTTATATAAAAAAAAGGAGTGAAAAATAATGCTTGATAAAGAATTTAGTTATTATCTTGACCATCAAAACGAACTTTTAAAGACGTACAGCAATCGTTTTTTGGTAATTATCGGCGAAAAAGTTGTCGCCGATTACGGCAGTATGGCGGAAGCATACGCGAAAGCGTCATCCAAATATGAATTGGGAACTTTCCTTATTCAAGAATGTACTCCCGGCGAAGAAGCATATACTCAAACGTTCCATTCAATGGTAGCATTCGGCTAAAATATGAAAAAATTAAAGAAACCGACGGTACACGCGCTAACAAGTCCGTTTCATAAGGGATTGTCTCGCCGTATCGTTACGCCCGTTGCAATTACAAATATTTCCACAAAAGAAACGCGCTTTACCGAAGGCATTTGGGACACGGGCGCAACGGGTTCGGTTATTACAAAATCGACAGCCGCCGCGCTTGGCTTGCCGCCCATTGCTAAAATGCGCGTTCGCGGAGTTCACGGAGATAGAATAGTAAACGCTTATTATGTAAATATTACTCTTGACAATAAAAATATTACTTTGGACGCACGAGTAACCGAATGCGACGAGTTGTCCGCCGATAATACGCTGGGAATGCTAATTGGAATGGATATTATTACTATGGGAGATTTTGTTATTACAAATTATAAAGGCGATACCTCAATGTCTTTCAGAATACCGTCTTTGCAAAAAATTGATTTTGTTAAGGGCGCCGAACAGTAATTCGACGCCCTTTTTTAATCTTCTCAATAATTGCCGAAATCTTTATGGTCGTCGTCAAACGGAATAACTTCTTCGGGTTTAACCGCTTCTTGCTTTACGGTCGGTTGTTTTCCCGTAGGTCTCACGGCGGGTTGTACTGCCGTTTGCTTTACGGTCGGTTGTTTTCCCGTCGGTCTTACGGCGGATTGTACCGCCGTTTGTCTTATGGTCGTTTGTTTGCGCGTCGGCGGATTATAACCGATTGCCGGCACTGTTTTTGTGTGTCTGCTTAAAGTCATTCGGCTGTGAGTTTGCCGTTCAATTTTAGCGGCTTCTCCGTCGATAACGCCTACCAAATCGCACACCAAATCGTTCATTGTTATAGATTCCGAATTTAACTCTTCGCTACTTGCCGCCAACTCTTCGCTTTGACTTGCGTTTGCCTGCGTTATTTTGTCCACATTTCCTATGGAACCGTTTACCTGCGAAACGCCGCGCGCTTGTTCTTCGGCAGCCGTCGTAATTTCGGTTACGATAGCCGCAATTTTACTCGACGATTCCGTAATTTTTTCTATCGCAAGCGCAGTTTCTTCCGCCAAAGTTACGCCCTGCTGACTGCTTTTCTGCGAACTTTCTATTAAATCCGCCGTCTTTTTTGCGCTTTCGGATGTTCTTTGCGACAAATTTCTAACTTCTTCCGCGACGACCGCAAATCCTTTGCCCGCTTCTCCTGCGCGAGCCGCTTCAACAGCCGCGTTAAGCGCAAGTAAGTTTGTTTGGAACGCAATTTCGTCGATGTCTTTAAGAATTTTTGCCGTTTCGTTGCCCGAATGCTGAATTTCTACGACCGCTTTCTGCAAACGTTGCATCGCTTCGTGGCTGTCTTTTGTTTTTTCTACGCTGTCTTGAACCAAAGCGTCCGCGTTTTTGGCGTTGTCGGCGGTTTGTTTTGTCATACTCGTAATTTCGTTAAGCGACGCGGATATTTCTTCCAAACTGCTTGCCTGATGAGTTGCGTTGCCCGCAAGCGCCTGCGCGGAGTTCGATATTTCCGTCGCCGCGACGGTTACCTGTTCCGAACCGTTTGAAAGTCCTTTTATCGCCGTCGAAATGGGTTTTACTATCGAATTGATAACAAAAATGCTCATACCTATTCCCAAAACTATCGCTATACCCAACAAAATTAGAGAAAGAACCGCGCCCGTGTGCAAAAAGAACGCCATTTTTCTGGCTTTTTCCAAATTTCTGTCGGACACTCTGCCGATTAACGTATCTACGTCTTCGTTAAAAAGCGCTATTTCTTGCGCTTGTTTTTCAAAAAGCAGGTTTCGTTCCACAGACAAAGTTACGTATCTGGCGAAATGTTCAAGATACGTATCCATTTTTGCGCCTATGTTTTTGGCAAAAAAGTCCTTGTACTCGTGATGCAAAGTCGGCGAACTCATTAGCGCCTGAACTATGGAAAAGTCCGTCTGCGATTTTGCGTATGCGTCGGATACTCCCGAAGTGTCGTTAGTATAAAGAACTGCGTTAAACGAAATAAGCGTTCTTGCGACGGTCGAAGTAAAATTGGACATATTTTCAACGTCAAAAAGCGCCGAACGGTGTCCTCCGCTGTGCGTGTCTTTGTACATATCCATTTTCATTTCGTCTATTCTGTCCATAATTTCTATGCCGAAAGGAATCAAAAACGATTTTATTTCGTTCTGTTCTTTTCCGTGTTCAAAAACCGAATCCGAAAGAATTTTCAACTGTCTTTCTTCGGGTTCGAGTTTTGCGAGAATAATTGGAAGGTCGGGCAGGTCGTCCGCCGTTTTCAGTAATTCGTGCGCGTTTTTAAATCTCTCTTCTATAACGCCAAATGCGTCGTTTGCCAGCGCCGCGCTTTTATCGCTGGAAGAAAGGGTAAATTCTCGAAGATTCGTCCGCAAATCTCCTTTGTCCGATAAAATACCGGACGCGATTTTTATAGCGGGAAGCGCTTGGAACGCAATTTGCGTCGCCGATTTGCTTGCCGAATAAGAATTTATTGCCGACGCTATTCCTAATATAGTCGTAATAACTAATAATATCGCCGCCAGAGCCGTAATCTTCGCGCTCAATTTCAATTTACTAAACATAATACCCTTTCTTCGTTTAACTTTATTTTAACCCAAATCAATAATCTCCATAATTCTTGTTGTCGTCGTCAAACGGAATAACGTCTTCCGACGACTTTACGGCTTCGGTTACCGCAGTTTGCCTTATTGCGGTTTGCCTTGTTGCCGTTTGTCTCGTCGTATTTCTTACAGCGTCTTGCTTAACGGTGCCTTGCTTGCCCGTCGACGACGGATGATAATCTATTGTCGCTACGGCGGGCTGTTTCATCGTCGTTTTGAATCGCAAACTTGTGGGCGCTTTATGCTGCTGTCTTGCCTGTTTTGCGGCTTCTCCGTCAATAATTCCCACCAAATCGCCTACCAAATCGTTCATAGAAACCGCTTGCGAGTTCAACTCTTCGCTACTTGCCGCCAACTCTTCGCTTGAACTTGCGCTCGACTGCGTTACTTGGTCCATATTTCCTATTGCGCCGCTAACTTGCGAAACGCCTCGCGCTTGTTCTTCGGTCGCGCTTGTAATTTCGGTAACAATCATCGCTATTTTTCCCGACGATTCCGTAATTTTCGTAACCGCCGCCGCCGCTTCTTCCGCCAAAGTTACGCCCTGCTGACTACTTTTTTGCGAACCTTCAATTAAATCGGCGGTTTTCTTTGCGCTTTCCGCGCTTCGTTGCGCTAAATTTCTAACTTCTTCGGCGACGACCGCAAATCCTTTGCCCGCTTCCCCTGCGCGAGCCGCTTCAACAGCCGCGTTAAGCGCGAGTAAGTTCGTTTGGAACGCAATTTCATCGATATCTTTAAGAATTTTTGCGGTTTCGTTACTTGATTTTTGAATGCCTACAACCGCTTCCTGCAAACGAGTCATCGCTTCTTGGGTATTTTTTGCGCCGACTACGCTGTCTTGTACCAAAGCGTCGGCGTTTCGCGCATTGTCGGCGGTTTGTTTTGTCATAGACGTAATTTCGTTAAGCGACGCGGAAATCTCTTCCAAACTGCTTGCCTGTTCGCTCGCTCCCGCCGCAAGAGATTGCGCCGTGTTCGATATTTCTCCCGCCGCAGCCGTTACTTGGTCGCTTCCTTGCGAAAGTCCGTCTATCGCAAGCGAAATGGGTTTTACTATCGAGCGAGTGATTAAAACGCTCAAAATCATTCCTAAAATAATAGCCGCAAAAAGCAAAACGAAAGTCAAAATAAGTCCCAAATGAAGCGTCGCCGCCGCGCTGTGCGTTTTTTCCATATTGTGGCTTATAACCTGTTCTATCAGAGTATCCACGACGGCGTTTAAATCTTGCATACGGGCGGTTTGTTTAACATACGCCCTGTAGCGCGAATCCTGTATGCCTACAAATTCGCTTAACTGGGCAAAATACGCTTCGAGGTCCTTTTTCGCCTGCGCCATTCTTTTAGTCATTTCGCCGTGAAACGTTTGCGATTCGATAAGTTTTTCAGCCGCTTCTACGCATTGTTTTTCGTATCTATAAATTTCCGATTGTCCGGAAGTGTCTACCGTTTGCAAAAATTTATTTACGGCGACTCGCAAGCGCATAATGTCCGCGTATAATTCAAATATTACGTCGCGGTCTTCGCGAGACGTAGAGTTAATGCCTTTTGCCGCGTCGGCGCTAGCGTCGTTTCGCAGTTGATAAAGGTCTTCGGAAAGTTTTGCGCCAATGCCCGCAAACTGTCCTTCCAATTCGGTTTGTCTTGCTCCGAAAGCGAAAATCGAGTCGGAAATCGTTCTCAATTCTTTTTCAAAAGGTTCCATTTTGGTTAAAAGCGGCGGAATTTCGGCAAGGTCTTTTGCGCCGTCCAAAAGTTTTCGCATATCGACAAAATGTCCTTCTATGCTGTTAAAATAGGTTATGGCGGTTTTTGCCATTTCGGGATTGTCCGTAAATGTAAAATCGCGCAAAGGTACTCGTAGATTGCCCTTGTCGGACAAAAGTTCCGACGTGAACTTGATTGCAGGCAACGCCTCGTCGGCAATATCTTCCGACGTTGAAGCCGCAGTTAGCATATTAAACGCCGCGACTCCTCCCAAAATAATGGTGATAAGCAGTAATGCCGCGGCGAGCGCCGTAACTTTCGCGCTCAATTTCAACTTGTTAAACATAACTTCACTCCTTTTAAGTAGTTAAAAAAAACAATTTATAACAATAAAATATTCGCACATTTGGAGTTCAGTATTTTTAAACGCCATTGTATAAAAATACAATTTTTTAGTAAAAACGTCGTAAAAACGCTGTAAAACGGCAATAAAATAATTATTGCCGCAACAAAAACAAGTAAAAAATTAAATTTTTTGCAAAAATTTTGTAACATTTTTAAAAATTGCGAAAAAAGCGGGTAAAAATTAACGCAATTTATTAAAAAAAATCAATAACTTCCGAAATCTTTATTGTCGTCGTCAAACGGAATAACGTTTTCGGGTTTTACCGCGTCCTGTTTTATAGTCGCCTGTTTTATAGTCGCTTGCTTTGTAGTCGGACTTACCGCGTCCTGTTTTATAGTCGCCTGTTTTCCCGTCGGTCTTACGGCGGATTGCACGGCGGTTTGCCTAATTGCTGTTTGCCTTATTGCGGTTTGTCGGACGGTCGCTTGTTTTGTCGTCGACGGATTATAAGAAATCGCCGCCATTTGTTTCGTATGCCTGCTTGAAGCCA
>WRFX01000008.1 GCA_009787445.1 Chitinivibrionia bacterium
ACGTGCGGCTTGGTCTTTCGCCGCCTGTTCGCGTGCGGCTTGGTCTCGTGCCGCTTGGTCACGTGCCGCTTGGTCACGTGCGGCTTGGTCTCGCGCCGCTTGTTCGGCTGCTTGTTGTTGCTGTTGCGCTAATAATGCTTGCTGTTGTTGTTGCGCTAACGCTTGCTGTTGTTGCTGTGCTAATAATGCTTGTTGTTGTTGCTGTTGCGCTAACGCTTGTTGCTGTTGTTGTTGCGCTAACGCTTGTTGTTGTGCCAACGCTTCTTGTTGCTGTTGTTGCGCTAATGCCTGTTGTTGCGCGGTTGTTTGCGTTTGTTGCGCGGTTTGCGCAGTTTGTTGCGCCGACGTTTTTCTTTCCAAATTTTTCGTTATTTTTTGTTCTTTGCCGTTGTATTCAATATGCCATTCCAACTCCGAATAACCTTCTAATTGAGCGCGAAAAAAAACTTTCCCGTGAGGCGCATTGGCAACGCTGACGGGCGATATGCCCAAATATCCGTTATTTATAAAAATTCTTGCGCCGCTCGGATTTGTCGCAATATGTATGGTAGCGTTTTGCTTTGCTTGCGGTTGCGGTTTCGGCTGTTGCGGTTTTGCCTGTTGTTTCGGTTTTGTTTGCGTTTTTACTTGTTGTTTCGGCTGATGAGGCGCAGAAACCGCGACTTGCTCTTCCGCTTTTTGAACCGATGCCTCGTCTACCGAAGCGGTTTGATACGTTCCTTCGTTTTGATACGTTTGCTCTTCTTCTTCGGAAGACATAAACGGAAAAGGAATTATTTTCGTAAAAATTCCGGCGGATACCAAAACTATAAGTCCGACAAAAGCGATTAGAACAATTTTACTGTCAAGGTTTTTGGCAGGTTTTTCGTCGCTATAATAAGGAAACGCATCGGCATTGCCGCTCGGTTTTGAAAACGCCGCTTCGCTCGGTTGCTGTATAGTTTGTTGTGCGGGAATCGCTTCAGGTTTAGGTTCGTAATATGTTTGCGCTTGTTGTTGCGGCGCAGGCGAAACGGGTACTTGTTGCGGACGCGCAACTTCAACATTCGTCGGTTGCGGTTGTTGTGGAATATCGTATGGCGAATCATCAATTTCAAAACGCACTTCGTCCTGCGAAACAAATTTTTCTTCTTTTTTCGCTTCGACAACCGTCGGAATTTCAACGGGCTTTTGTATAATAGAATCGATATCGAGACCTACATCCACCTCTATCGGTTTTTCTACGGGAGCGGGGGTTGCGGGTTTCGGCTGTTGCGGTATAATGGCATCGTCAATATCAAGACCAATGTCCACTTCTATCGGTTTTTCAACGGGAGCGGAAGTTGCAGGTTTCGGCTGTTGCGGTACAAAAGAATCGATATCAAGACCAATATCCACTTCTATCGGTTTTTCGACGGGTGCGGGAGTTGCAGGTTTCGGCTGTTGCGGTACAATAGAATCAATGTCAAGACCTATATCCATTTCCACAGGTTTTTCTGCGGGCGCAGATTTCGGCTGTTGTATCGGTTTTTCTATTGGAGGCGCTTCGCCGCCATCGACAAATAAATCGTCAAAACTCGACGATACGGAAGGCGCAGAAGGCGCGGAAGGCGGTGCAATCGGTTCTTCCGTCGGCAACACGGGTGCGGGTTTTGGCGGCTGTATCGGTTCTTGTATCGGGTCAAATGTCGGCTCAAATTTCGGTTCTTGTATCGGAGCAAATGTCTCTTGTATCGGGTCAAATGTCGGCTCAAATGTTGGCTGCGACGTCGGCGCAAATGCCGACGGTTCAGAAAACGAATCTTCAAAAACTCCCGACGCGGGCGTTTCGTCGCCTATCGAAAGCGTGTCCGAAAGTATTTGCTTCAAATCCGAAAAATCGTCTTCTTCCTGTCTGTGCTGTTGTTCAATATCGGGAGCGCTTTTCAAAAGAATGTCCGAAAGCGCTTGCAATTCGTCCAAAGAACGAACAATTTTTACCTGTTTATCTACTCCCGCGCGGTTCAAAATTTCAAAAACCTTTTCGTGCGGCGCAACTATAACGAGTCGTCCCGCCATAGAAAGAAGCGAACGATTCATCCCGATAAATTTATTTATGGAATCCGAATAAATATAATCCAAAGGCGACAAATCTATGCAAATAAAATGACTTCCCGAAGTCGACAGCGCCTTAACTTTTGCTTCCAACGCGACGGAATCAAGCAATTCATCGCCAATAAGTTCAGGCAAAAGCACCTGAAATAAGCCCGTTTGAGATAACGAAATATTGATAATTCCTCCTTGAAAACGCTATTATACGGGTATAATATAAAAAAAAATACAGAGTAAAAACGGAATTTTTTCTGTTTTTGCTAAATTTTTATTCAATAATTTTTATTTTTTGCCGCAAAATTTCCTTACTAACGCGATAATTTGCAAATTTTTCGCCCGTAAACGGATTCAATAAATTGGTATTAAGCGATTTTACGCCTTCAATTGCGAACTTTCTGAAAAACAATCTCGGATGAGGAATTGTCAGCGCGGGCGTTTTTTTTATAATTTCGTCAAAGAGTAAAATATCGATGTCGGCGGTTCGCGGCGATTTATCGTTTTTTGATTTTCGTCCGAGTTTTTTTTCGATATTTTGCGTTATTTTCAAAAGTTCTTCGGGCGTTTCGTCGGTTTCTATTAAAATCGTCTGATTAAAATAATTTTCTTGCGCTATTTTTACGTCGACCGCCGCGCTTTCGTACACGGGAGAGCAAATTAGAGGAATTTTGCTTATTTTTTGCAATTCGTCGCGCATCGCTTTTATGTTTGCTAATTTATCGCCGACGTTTGTTCCCAAACACAAAACCGCAAAACTCACAGGTTTTTGCCCTTTTTTACGTAAAATTCTATCAATTTTTTTGCTTTTTCCAAATTATTTGTCGTTGTAAGGCATCTGTTTTCCCACCAAATAAGAATATTTTCGTCGCCGTCTTTGTCCGCCAACAAATGCAGATTTTCAACTTTTTCGCTAAAAAATCCATTAAGTTTTAATACTGCGGCGCTGTCGGAAATTACAACTATTTCGTTTTCGTGAAAGTCCCGTTTATAATATTCGCCGTCGGGAAAATCTTGCCAATCCAAAACAAATCCGTCTCTGATAATTGCGGGAACGCGCTCTATGTCAAAGTTTTCGAGTAATTTTTTTGCGGCCGGATTATCCAAAAAAAACGTATCGATTTTTCCATAAGTGTTTTGTAAAATATAATCGACGGGCAAATTCGGCGTTTCGTATTTTGACGCGATAAATATGATTTTTGAATAATTTTTAACGATTTCGTTATTTATAAATATAGTCGGGCATTGCGTAATATTTAGCGTTTGCGATTTTTTATAGTTTTCGGCAAGAATTTTATCGCCTTTTTCTTTGTCCCATTTTGCAAAAATTTCGGGTAAAAGTCCAATATTTTCGGCAATTTTTTTGCCGTCCGAATCGGGAGTAGTCGCCAAAAATAAAAAATCCCGAAATCTTTCGGGAAATAAATCTTGAACTGCAAGGTAAATTTTTTCTTCTATTAGCGAGCCGTCGGGAAGTCCGGGCGAAAGTTTATGCGTTTGACCGTCGTAATTTCCCGCAAAACTTACCTTTATAGAATAATTTGAGTCCAGCGAAATTTGCAAATAATTTCTTATCGCGTCCTTTGAATAGGAACATCCGCTCATAGAAAAAATTTCTACGAATGTTTTTGGAATCGGCGCGATTTTCGCGGTTCTTTGAGCGAAAACTCGCCATCTGACCGCGCCTTTTCTGTTCAAAACCGCGATTCTTCTTCCGAGTTCTCCAAATTGCAAAACTATTTTTGCGCTACTCAAACGCGACGGTTGCGTTACGTTTTTTGTATGCCCCTGCACTCCAAAATCGATGCGCGGATTTTGCGAAATTAACGAATCCGTAAGCGACGGTTCGCAATGCGCGATAAGCACAATTTTATATCCCTGCGGAATTTGCGAGATTGCGCGCGCAAGGGCGGTTTGCGGGTCTTCGACTTCGTAATCGTTAGAAATTCCCGTTATTTTTTTGTCAAAAGCCGAAACAAGCGCATATTTTTCGCCGTTTTTGTATTCGACCGAATGAATTTTTTCAAACAACTTTTTGCCTGATTTTACGTTTATGTTCGTCGCCAAAAGCAGAAGTGGGAATTTTTTGTTTATATCTTCCCAAAAATTCTCGCCGAAGCGCAATTCGTTGCCGCCCAAAGCGATAGCCGAATAATTTACTTTCTGCATAAGCGAGCATATAGCGACGTTTTTTGCAGAATCTTCCGTTAAAAAATTGCCCGCGTCAAAAATCGCGATTCTTCTGTTGTTATTTTGCCAAACCGCTATGTATTCGAGCGCTTCCGTATTTCCGCGAATATCGCCGCTTGCCGCAAAACTCGCCGCGCAAACGACGCAAGTTGAAATTAAAATTATAGTTAAAATTTTCTTCATTTTTCCTCCTAAAAATCTTTAATGTTTTGTTATATTTATCATAAAAATACTATATGCCAAAAAACAAAAAACGATGGTATTGTCGTTTGCCAAATAGTATTTTTATCTTATGAAATATAAAAATTTAAGAGAAAAAGAGATAAAAAACCGTGTCGAAGATGAATTTTTCCCCGATTTCGATTGCGACAGCATTTTGCAAAACGTCACGTCGATTTTTCATCGACAATTAAAATCATTTTTCTGCTAAATCCGCTTCCAAATTGAATCAAAAAGAAAATTAAAACATTGTTATGTCGGCAAGTTTATAACTTTTCACGTTGCCGTTCGGAGACAATGCCATTGCGCTATACTTCCAAACTCCTCCGGCTTCCCAATTGTTTATGTTGGCAATAGCGGTTCCGATAAGATATTCGTTTTCATCGTACAAATTAAAAGTTATTTGCGCATAACTGTACGTTTTGTTTGTTTTGTTGCGCAGGGCTCTCCCTGTATATATAAAGAAAACATATCCTGTTTTACGCTCGCCGCCTCAACTACTTCATATTTGTCGCTGTTGTCTTTTTGTTTAATACTGTTTGCAACATCACTACTTCCGGAACTAACAGCGTCTATAAAGAAATATACGCAAATAAAGGCAATAAACAATGAAAGACAGACGCCTATTATTTTTGTATTCCCCGATACTATTACTTTTCCGCATTTTGGACACTTGTTTCCTTCAAAATTTTCAACGCAATCATGACAAAAAGCCATAAATCATCCTTTTTGTTACGCAGTATCAATCTGCGTTAATTTATAAAACAAATAATATAATTAATATAATATTTGGCGCAAACGAAAAGCAAGAATTAAAATTATAATTTTTCTTCAAGAAAAGCAATTATCGCGAAATATCAAAAACAAAATCGCATTCGGATTGCGGCGAATAGTATTTTTTCAACTTAAAATACGCGATTATTACAAAAATAAGGGATAATTGAATGCCAAAAAGAAATGATTTACACAAAATTATGATTATCGGAAGCGGACCTATAGTTATCGGTCAGGCGTGCGAATTTGACTATTCGGGAGCGCAGGCGTGCAAGGCGCTCAAACAGGAAGGTTACGAAATCGTTTTAATAAATTCCAACCCCGCGACCATTATGACCGACCCGAATATGGCTGACAAAACATACATAGAACCAGTTACTCCCGAAGTCGTTGAAAAAATTATCGCCCGCGAACGCCCCGACGCTTTTTTGCCCACGATGGGCGGACAAACCGCGCTGAATACCGCAATGACAATGAGCCAAAGAGGCATTCTCGCCAAATATAACGTAGAACTCATAGGCGCAAACGAACAGGCGATTTTGCTTGCCGAAGACAGAAGCGAGTTCAAAAAAGCGATGAACGAAATCGGACTTGAAATGCCCAAAGCAAAAATTGCGCATACGCTCGAAGAAGCGTGGGAAATTGCCGACGAATTCGGTTTTCCGTGCATTGTTCGTCCGAGTTTCACTATGGGCGGAACGGGCGGCGGAATCGTTTATGAACGCGGCGAATTTGAAGCGGCGGCAAAAAAAGGACTACTTTTGTCTCCCACAAGCGAAATTCTTATTGACGAATCGGTTTTGGGCTGGCAAGAACTCGAAATAGAAGTAATTCGCGACCACAAAGACAAAGTTATCGTAATTTGTTCAATAGAAAACCTTGACCCGATGGGAATACATACGGGCGATTCCATAACCGTCGCTCCCGCGCAAACATTAACGTTTGAACAATACGCAAAAATGCGCGACGCGGCTGTCGCAATGATTCGCAAAGTAGGCGTTATCGGCGGAAGCAATATTCAGTTTGCGATAGACCCAAACAACGGACGAATGCTCGTTATTGAAATGAATCCGCGAGTTAGCAGAAGTTCGGCTTTGGCAAGCAAGGCGACGGGTTATCCGATTGCGAAAGTCGCGGCAAAATTGAGCGTTGGCTATTCTTTGGACGAAATTATGAACGATATTACGCGCAAAACTCCCGCGTCGTTTGAGCCGACGATAGATTATGTAGTAACGAAAATTCCGAGATTCGCGTTTGAAAAATTTCCCGAAGCGGACGCCCGACTCGGCGTTCAAATGAAAGCGGTCGGCGAAATAATGTCAATCGGTCGAACATTCAAAGAAAGTTTGCAAAAAGGACTTCGAGGACTCGAAACGCGCCACGCAGGTTTTGAAACGACAAAATACGCCGATTATTCCGTAGAGCAAATTAAAAACGAACTGAAAGAACTTTCGCACGACAGAATATTTATTGTTAGAGCCGCGATGGACAAAGGAATTTCGGTCGACGAAATTTTCGATATTACCAAAATAGACAGATGGTTTTTAAATAATATGAAAGATATTGTGGATTTTGAAAAGAAATTAAAAGAAATTAAAAATATAAGCGAAAACGAGCGAAAAGAATTGTTTGCGGAAGCGAAAATTATGGGATTTTCGGACGCGCAAATAGCAAATTTAAACGGAATTTCGGAACTTGACGCGCGCAAAATTCGCGTTAAAGAAAAAATTATTCCCGTGTATAAATCCGTAGACACTTGCGCGGCAAAATTCGACACTTTTGTGTCGTATTATTATTCGACTTACGAAAAAGAAAACGAATCTCTCGTTAGCGACAAACGAAAAATTATGATTTTAGGCGGCGGACCAAACAGAATCGGACAGGGAATAGAATTTGATTATTGCTGTTGTCAAGCGGCTTACGCGCTAAAAGAATTGGGAATCGAGAGTATTATGGTAAATTCCAACCCCGAAACCGTGTCGACCGATTACGATACTTCGGACAAACTTTATTTTGAACCGCTTACTTTTGAAGACGTGATGAACGTTATAGACCACGAAAAACCCGACGGCGTTATTGTGCAGTTCGGCGGTCAAACTCCGCTTAATTTGGCGAAAAAACTTCGCGATTGCGGCGCAAAAATTATTGGAACTTCGGTAGAAAACATAAACAAGGCGGAAGACCGCGACGAATTTTCGGCTATGTGCAATAAATTAGGCATAAAACAGCCGCCAAACGGAATGGCTTCCACTCCCGAAGAAGCGATAGAAATAGCAAAGCGAATAGGATATCCGATTTTGCTTCGTCCGAGTTTTGTTTTGGGCGGACGCGGAATGAGAATTATTTATTCCGCCGACGGACTTGACAAATTTGTCGAGGAAGCAAAAGACGCGGGAGAAAATCGCCCCGTTCTTATAGACAAATTTATACAAGACGCGATAGAATTAGACGTCGACGCGGTATCCGACGGAGAACAAACAATAGTTTGCGGAATTATGGAACATATAGAAGAAGCGGGCATTCATTCGGGCGATTCCGCCTGCGTTTTGCCGCCGTATACTTTGCCGCGAAGAATTGTAAAAGAAATAAGACAAATTACCGAAAACGTCGCAAGCGAACTTAAAGTCGTCGGACTTATGAACATACAGTTTGCCATAGACGGAAACGACATTTATATTATAGAAGTAAATCCGCGAGCAAGCCGCACGGTTCCTTTCGTGAGCAAGGCGACGGGAGTCGCGTGGGCGAAAATTGCGGCGAAAGTTATGACGGGAATTATGTTAAAAAACATTGCCGAAGCGCAAGTCCCTAATATGGATTATTTTGCGGTAAAAGAAGCGGTTTTGCCGTTCAATAAATTTCCGGGCTCCGACACGATGCTTGGTCCCGAAATGAAATCGACGGGCGAAGTAATGGGAATAGACAAGGATTTTGGAATCGCCTATCTTAAAGCGCAAGAAGCGGCTTACAACAAACTTCCAAAAAGCGGCGCGGTTTTCATTTCGGTTCGCAATACGATTCGTCGCCATATAGTTTTTATGGCGAAAAAAATTCACGAACTCGGCTTCAAAGTTTATTCGACGGAAGGCACGGCGAAAATGCTCAACAATTACGGAGTTCCCGCAATTCCCGTACCAAAAGTCGGTATGGGAAAGCCGGATATTGTGGATATGATTCGCGCCAATAAGTTTGATTTACTTATAAATATTCCCGAAGGACAGCGCGCGCTTTTGGACAGCAAACCTATTCGCACGGCGGCGGTTTTGCAAAAAATTCCTTACATAACGACAATAGAGGCGGCTCAAGCGGCGGTCGCGGGAATGGATTCGTTAGCGAAACAGGATTACGGCGTAAAAACGATTCAGGAATACGGAAAAGAAACAAATTCATAAAAATTATTATTCATAAATTTGCAAAATAACAAAAAAAACAACAAAATTTATTGTTAATTTATAAAAAGCGCATATAAACAAAAGCGCGTAATAAATTGTTCATACTCTGTTCTCCCGTTTGTTTGGCATAGATTTTTAACTAATTCTTATTTTAATTTCCGAAATTAAATTACGGAGGTTAAAATATGAATTTACGTCATTTTTTTATATACGCGCTCGCCGTCGCGATGTTTTTTGGCTGCGCGTCAAACGATACGCCGGAAGTTTCGTCCGCGACTATCGATTATTATTTCGCTAACGATACGGCATTCGGCGAAGGAGCGGTTAATTTTTCTACGGGAAACGCCGTTTGGACAATAGAAAAAGCGATGATGGTCGCAGGCGAAATAGGAATACACTGGGAAGAGCCGAACGCGCCGCGGGGAATACGACACGATGTTCCCGGTGGAAAGATTTCGCCTAAAATCTACGGATATTTCGCCGTCGATTTGCTGAAAACGCAGAATATCCAGAAACTTAAAGTTCCCGACGAAGGCAAATATTCGCATATCCATATGATTATAACAAACGACGAATACGTCAAAACTTTGGGCGATACGGTGAAAAACATAAAAAACTATTCCGAACTTAAAGGTCGCTCGTTCTATTTTTCGGGTATAGTCGGCGACGACAAAACGCAATATCCCTTTGAACTTTATTCTTTGGAAACATTTGACGAAAACTCTATGGGCGACATAACTTTTAATCTTCCCGTTTATGAAGGCGACGCTTTTTCATTTTATATATCGCCGAAACTTGAACGCTGGTTTACTCCCATACGTTTTGAACTCTTGCGTCCAAACGAAGATGGCAAAATTATAATTCACGAAAAAAGCAACGCTACGGCGTATTTGGCTTTTCGTCAAAGATTTACGGAAAACAAATCTATGAATTTAGTCATTAAAAACGAGAAAAAATAATGGCGAAATTCATAATAATTTTTATTTTTGCTTTCTTGTGCGCCGCGCAGGAAACTATAGATATGGGAACGATGGTTGTGCGGGACAGTATAATTTTACTCACGAAACAGCAGGACAAAATTGCGATTGTCGATACCGTTTCGCGCAAAGAAATTGAACGGACGACTGCGACAAATTTAATCGATTTGCTCGACGGCAAACTCGGCGTGCGCAAAAAAGTCGATTGTTCCGTTTGCAATACCGCGCATATTCGCCTTTTGGGGCTTAACGGCGCGTATTCGCAAATTCTTATAGACGGCGTTCCCGCATATTCTGGCTTGGGAAATATTTATGGAATCGAGCAAATTCCGCTGGTAAATATAGATAATATATTGATTGTTAAGGGAGCGTCGAGCGTGCGGCACGGAAACAACGCGATTGCGGGCGTAGTGGATATTATTCACAAACCGATTTCTTTCGATACGAAAACGTATTTCAAGATGGCGTTGGGAAATCATAACGAGCAAAATTACGACGCTTATTTTTCTACGTTTGTCGAAAAAAGCCAAACGGGCGTACAAATTTCTATGGCTTACGCAAATTCGCCGCGCATAGATATGGACAGTTCCACTCCTATGATGGACGTCGCGGAATTTGACCGCGTAAATTTTTCGCTGCGTTTGTCGCAGGAAATAAAAAGTACGCAAATTTTCGCAAACGCGCAGACAGCATACGAAGACAGATTTGGCGGCACGCAAAATTCGTCGCGCAAATACATAGGAAATTTCCAGCCGGAAAGCACTTATATCGACGAATGGGGAAATACGGTTTTTCGTCCGCTGATATATCAGGAATATGCGCGGACAAGGCGCGTAAATTACGAAATCGGAAGCAAAACCGAAATAAATCCGATTGTTACGAATGAAAATCGCGCAAGTTTTATTCAGCATTATCAGGACAGTTACTACGGCTATCTGTCGCTTGAAGCGTTGCAAGATATGCTTTTTGCGGTTTCGGATTTTCATTTTGATTTTTACAAAAATAAACTGCTCGCGGGCGTAAGTTACACTTACGATAAATTTTACGACGACCGTTCCATCGGTTCGCATTTGTATAATATTTTAGCGATATATTTGCAAAATATTTTTGTTATAAACGAACTTTTTGACGTTTCCGCAGGTTTGCGCGGCGATTTTCATAACGTTCACGGATTTATTTTGTCGCCGCGTTTCGCTTTTAATTATTACGCAAATCACCATCTTAATTTCAAAACGACGGCGGGCAAAGGATTCAGGACTTTCAATTTATTTTCGGAAAATCACTCGGCGACCACAAGCGACGTTTATTATTTGGAACCGGTAGAAAATTTACGCGAAGAAAGTTCTTGGACTTTCGCGCAAAACGTGCAATATTCGCAATTTTGGCGCGTTAATTTGGGAATTACGGCGGAGGCGACGGCTTATCAAACGGTAATATCCGATTATATTCAGGCGCAATATTTGCGAAGATATACCGCCGACGGACGTCAAATTGTGCGCTATCGCAATCTTGACGGAACCGCGATAACTCGCGGATTAGAAGGAGTAGCGCGTTTTTCTTTGCCGAAGGGTTTTACGCTTGAAGGCGGCGCGACTTTGCTTGATTTTGAATCGAAAAACGAAACGGAGAAAAATTTTTCGTATTATTCGCCAAATTATACGGCTCTGGCGAAAATTCAATGGGACAATAGAAAAAGCGGTCTAGTTTTGTCTTTTGACTGGAATTATACGGGAAGGCAACTGCTTCGCGAAGTTCGCTTCGGACAAAAACTTATTATGCCCGAAAGATACGGCGAACCGTATTCGATTTTCAGCGCGCAAATAGAAAAGCGGCTCGCAAGATTTACGTTTACGGCGGCGTGCAATAATATCGGGGACTTTTATCAATCCAAAATCGAGCCGATTTTTTACGCGGACGGTTGGTACTATCAAACGACTTCGGTTTGGGCGCCGATTAAGGGTAGAACGTTTTATTTCGGTTTGCGATTTAATTAGAAATTGTGTATGTTACATTTAACTTTATATGAAAGGAGTTTCTTAAATGAAACGATTGAAAAACAGTTTGACGGTATCTGCGATAACCGTTGCGTTGGGAATGTTCTTTTTTGTCGGTTGCAGCGACAAGGACGATGAAAGCCCTGTAACCCAAAAAACCATAAACGGAATAGAGTGCGTTTTGGTTGAAAAAGGAACGTTTTATATGGGAAGTCAGGAAAGCGAAAGAGAAAAACCCAACGACGAGGTTTATCATAAAGTTACTTTAACGAGGAATTTCTGGATAGGTAAATATCCCGTAACAAACGAACAGTACGGCAGAGAAGTTTCGGACGACAGGAAAAAACATCCTGTCGTAAACGTAACTTGGGCGGATGCGAAAGCGTTTGCGGAAAGTAAAGGCGGATTTCTCCCGACCGAAGCGCAATGGGAATACGCGGCGAGAGGCGGCAATAAAAGTAAAGGTTATAAATACAGCGGCGGCGACAATTTGGATGAAGTCGCGTGGTATGAAGGTAATTCGGGCTGGTCACTACGCACCGTTGGAACTAAAAAAGCCAACGAACTGGGAATTTACGATATGACCGGAAACGTATGGGAATGGTTGTCGGATTTTTACAATTCTTACGGCGTTGAAGAAAATACAGGAACAAGAACCGACCCCGATATTCAAAATGTAGAAGAACTTTGCTGCGGTGAAATTCGCAATAATCGCGGAGGTTCCTACGATACAGGCGAGTCAAATAGCCGTATTGCGTATCGCGAAGCGAGCCAACCGGGATACAGCGGCGGATATACCGGATTTCGCGTGATTTTCTACGATTGATAAAACGAGAGTTTGGATTATGAAATTGAAAAAAAATTTACGGTGCTTACTAATAATTGCGGCGGTATTGGCGGTAATGTTTGTCGGCTGCGGCAAAGACGACGACGGCGAAAAATTTACGATTACTTACAATGCAAACGCCGCCAATTTCAGCGGAAAACTACCCGCTTCCGTTTCCGTTAACGCGGGAGAATCCGTAAAACTCGCAACCGACAACGAATATTTTAACCGCTGGAACGAAAGAATTTCGCTTGACGGATGGAATACGAAAGACAATGGAAGCGGAACGGACTACGGCGTTTCGCAGGTAATCGTCCCGACGCAAAGTATGACGCTTTACGCGCAATGGAAACCGTTTGGAGTCGGAACCGTTGAGTTTTACGTCGGCTCAAAAATATACGTCGGCGAATATTTTTCTTATAACGGGTTTAAGGCGACTATCGATACGGCGGTAATGATAATCAAATATCCGACTGTTTACGCGGTTCACGACGAGTATAATCCGAGAATTTTAAGGCACTCGGCGGGCGAATATACTTTGGGAGACCCTGACGGCAATCAGTCGATATGCGAAACATACGCCGTCGATTTGCTCAAACCGCAGGAATCTTATTTGGGAAATATAGAAGGTTTAGACGAAGGATTTTACGGCGACCCTTACGTTAGAGTTTTTTGTCCCTGCGCGGACGGCAAAAACGCGGATTTATGGTGGGAACTTGTTAAAGATGTCGATACTCCGTCGAAACAAATTTTGAAGGAGAAAGACGCGGGATATTATTTCGCGGGAAAAATTGAAGTTGATTCGACCGCATCGTCGCCGGCTAAAACTTACGCTTACGAACTCGTAGGCAAAAAAGAAATCGGTCCCGTAGGCGTTTATTGGGAAAAAGCGGCTAATCTGAATGACAAAGAAACTTTGTCCGTAAAATTTCGTCCGCATATAGAGCGTTGGTTTGAAGTTCTTGAAAAATACAAAGTATATGAAAAGGCGCAAGAAATGGCGCGTGAAGAGCGTATTGTTTTCAGCGATTTAACTCTTAAAGATTTTTTGCCGAGCGTCGCGCTTCCAGCAGGAAAAACGCTTATGGATTTAATTTACGCCGAACTTGACAACGATTACGATGAACGCGGATGGAATACTTTTTTAAGCGGCGGCTGGGACGTAGAATTTTCGATAAAATAATTCTGCGGTGAAGTAAAAATTTAGAAATTGTGTTTCTTATATTGTCTGTTTTATGTTTAATTTTTTTATGAAAGGAGTTTCTGAATGAAACTTTTGAAAAACAGTTTGGCGGTATCTGCGATAACCGTTGCGTTGGGAATGTTCTTTTTTGTCGGTTGCGACGACGGAAAAGAAATTGAAATTATCAAAGAACCCGACGGCGAAAAAGAGAAAACTACCGCGCGGATTTCGTTTTACGGCGGCGGCGAAAGGAGAGGCGCGGCAGATTGGCAATTCGGCACAAACGCGCATTTGGACAATTTATACGACAATACCGAGCCGACGTCCAGATGGTATTATCCAAGTACGTCGGGAACTGCTTTGGACGGTACACCTGTGAACCATCAGAGTTACGGATTTTACGCAATGACGATTGACACGGCGTATATCATATTGAAATATCCTACGCTTTCCGCCGGTCATTTTGACCAGCATAGCAGTAGCGTAAGGCACGCCGCCGCCGACCATACGCTGACGGAAAATGTCGACCCGTCTTCACCTGACCCGGAACATCCGATTTGCGAGACGTACGCGGTGAATTTAATGAAACCGTTGCAGCAATATTTGGGTTCGGTTACAGTAGAACCGGGTCAATACGGAACGCCGTGGGTGAGAGTGTTTTGGCCCGGCGCGGACGGCGCAAACGCGGCTAATTGGTGGAATCGCGTCAAAGACGTTGACCCCGACAAAAAGGCAAAGCAAGTTTTGCAGGCGAAAAACGCCGGATATTATTTTAGCGGCAGAATCACTATGTTTGAACAACCCGTCGTCGGCGATACGGTGTTTATTCCTTATACTTATGAAGTCCAAAGTCGCGCGGAACTCGGACCGCAGACCTGGGGCGGAAATAATTATTGGGATGTAGGCGCAGGGCAGACGCTTCATTTTAACATACATCCGCATTCAGACCATTGGCTCGGACGTTTCCGCGATTTTCAGGTGTATTTGGATTTGGCGACGCTTAAAGAACCCGATACCGAGTCGCGTAAAAATCACGTAATTTTCAGCCCCGAAAAATTGGCGGGTTATACGCTTCGTCCCCGTTATACAGGCACGACTGCGGTTACGGCGGGTTGGAATTTTATGAATTTGATTGACGGCGAATTTTATCCCAGACAGGGATTCGATTCGGATTTTACAATAGTTTTAGACGACGGGAGAATCAGAGGGCTTGATTAAAACAGGCAGTTTTTTCAGGCGGCGCGAAGATAATATTTGCGCCGCCGTTTTCTTTTCGGCGATAATACATATCGCCTTTTTCGCATTTTTGTTTTCTTTTCGGGAAGCAAAACCCGTGCCTAATTTAGAAAAATCTTACGCGCTTGTAACGCTTGTAACTCCTCGACAAACGCCGCCTGCAACAGAACCGCCCGCGCAAGTAAAACGGCAAATTTCCAAACAAAATCGGCGGTCTTTGCAAAGCGATGAAAAATCGTTTGTTCCGTCCGAAACATCTGCCGAAATTGAAAATTTTATCGAAAATTCTATGGAAACAAACGGCGATTTTACCGAACAAATTGAAGCAGACGGCGAAATCGGCGAAATCGGCGACATTGAAAAAGCGGAAAATTCAAACGTCGCGACCGAATTGACGCAAGAATTTACTAATGCGCCGAAAACGCTTTATATGCCGCAAATTCCATATCCAAAAGCGGCAAAAAACGAAAAAATTGAAGGAATTGCCGAAATATCATATATTATCGATACTGCGGGACGAGTGAGCGAAATAGAAATTTTATCGACTCCGCACGCTTCGTTTGAAAACGCGATAAGAAAAACGGTTCTTTCGTGGCGTTTTACTCCCGCTACAAAAAACGGAAAAGCGGTTTCCGTAAAAGCGAGCAAAAAAATCGTATTTAAGTTGAAAGATTAAAAGTTTTTCAATGAATAAATGTGTAAATTATCTTAAAAAAAGAAAAAAAATATGAAATAATTCCGTAAAAGTACGGCGAAATTTATTATATTTGCCTTGCAATAAAGTAAATAGATAAGCAACGAAAGGTTAAAATATGGATAAACCAAAAATTTTAGTTGTCGACGACGACAAACATATGCGCGGCTCGGTCGTCGAGTTTTTGGAATACGGCGAGCAATACCAAATTTTTGAAGCGATAAACGGACAAGCCGCTTTGGAAGTTATTGCGCAAGAAAATCTTTCGGCAATAGTAAGCGACATAAAAATGCCGATTATGGACGGACTTCAATTATTAGATAACCTTGTTAAGCGGGAAAGCAAAATTCCGTTTATAATAATGACCGCTTTCGGCGACGTAAAAACCGCCGTCGACGCGATGAGCAAAGGGGCTTACTATTTTATAGAAAAAGGAAGCGATTCTTTTACCGACCGTCTTGAAGCGATACTTACGCGAGCCGTCGAAAAGAACAATTTAGTACGCGAAAACACGCGGCTCGTCAAAGAAAACACAGTTCTAAAAACCGCGCTAAAAGGCAAATGGCAATATATCGGACAATCGAAGCAAATAAAAGAAATTCAAAAAACGATAGAGACGATAGCGTCGAGCAAATCGACTATTTTGGTAACGGGCGAATCGGGAACGGGTAAGGAAATGATTGCGAAATCGATACACGCGTTAAGCAATCGTTCGGGCGGTCCGTTCGTAAAAGTAAATTGCGCGGCGCTTCCCGAAAGTTTAATTGAAAGCGAACTTTTCGGACACGAAAAAGGCGCGTTTACGGGCGCGCTAAAAACTCGTTTGGGTAAATTTGAACTCGCAAACGGCGGAACATTGCTCTTGGACGAAATAGGCGAAATGCCGCTTGGAGTGCAGGCAAAACTTCTGCGCGTTTTGCAGGAACGGGAAGTCGATAAAATAGGAGGAGACGTACCGGTTTCGGTCGACATTCGTCTTATTGTTACGACAAACCGCGACTTGCAAAAAGAAGTTAAAAACGGGACTTTCCGCGAAGATTTGTATTATCGTCTTAACGTCTTTCACTTTGAATTGCCGCCTTTGCGTGAAAGAAAAGACGACGTTCCCGATTTGATAAATCACTTTATCGCAAAATACAACGAAGAAAACGGTTTTTCGGTTTCGGGCGTTTCAAAAGGTGCGCTTGAAGCGTTGAAAAATTATGATTTTCCGGGAAATATCCGCGAACTTGAAAATATTATCGAGCGTTCGGTCGTTTTGACGAGCGGCGGCGAATTGAGCGAAGAATCGCTTCGTTTGGGCAAAGCGAAAGAACTTCCCGTTGAAATATCCAAAGGACTCGCCGTCGGGAAAACCGTCGCGCAGGTCGAAAAAGAACTTATTTACGCCACCCTTGAACATTGCAAAAACAACAAGACGCAAGCGGCGGAAATAATGGATATTTCGGTGCGTACTTTGCGCAATAAACTCAAAGAATACGGCGACGCTTCGGCGGAAGAATAGTTTTATATAACTTTTATACACATAACATAACGCTTAATCGCTACTTCTTCACTCCCAATTTTGCGGGATAGCGATAAACTTTTCCGTTTATTGCTACTATTTCTTTAATAAAAAATTTATAAAAATATTTTTTCTCGTTTTTTATCAAAAATAAAAATTATATTACAAATGTCGAGAATTGTGAATAGTGAATAAACTCACTATTTATTGATATTTTTATTTTTTTTAACAAAGCGACAAAACTTCCTTGTGGTTGTTTCTGTCCGTCGCTTTGTTATATCTAAAATATCATTGTAAAAAAATCACAATTCTCGACAAATTATGATTTATGGACGAAACAACCTTTTCGTTGTCTTTTTCCGCAATTCATAATTTTTTAATTTCGGCAATAACAATAACGTTTTTGCATAAATTTTAATTTGCGGTTCAAAGGCAAAGAAAGGCGACTTATTATGAGCAACATTAAAGGATGCGTGTTTTTAAATTCAATTTCGCAACAGTTCACATTTCAGCAAGACAACTCAAAAAATTCTATGGATTTTTTGAACGATAAAATATCCGTATCGGGAAGCGGAATTCCTGAAACTTTTTGCTTTGACGTTTCTCAAAACGGCGGTTGGTCGTGGATTGTTTGCGGTATCGGCATAATTGAATCCCGCTTTATTACAAAAACCGAATGGAAACAAATTATTCAACGGGACAATATTGAATTTGATAAATTAGACGGACACTATATTATACTTCGCTGGAAAGATAATTTTGTCGAATTTTATAACGACCCGCTGGAATTGAGAAAATTATACTGGAAAAAAGAAAAAGATAAAATATTATTCGCAACGCAACTTGTCGATATGGCGGATATGGTTGAAAATGCGGAGTTTTCGTTTGAAAATTATGCGGGATATTCGCGATTTATAAATTCTTTCGGCGGCGGCGCTTTGTTAAAAGGCGTAAAAAGGTTGGGGACAGGCGGTTGTCTAAAAATCGAAAAAAATGAAATTTTTCATAAAGATAGTCAATGGGACATAAAACAACAAAGCAGTGAAGATTTTTCTGTTGAGAAATTAAAATCAATAGTGAATATGAAAATGCCGAATCGTGAAAAACCGTTATTGGCTTTGTCGGGCGGAATAGACAGCAGAACGGTTTTGGCATTGTTTGATGAATTACCAGATTTGCTAAATTTTGGGAACATTGAAGACGCCGACGCGCAAGTTGCAAAAATTATAGCCGATAAATTAAAAAAGAATCTTTGTTTTTATGAGTATAAACTTCCGCAAACGGCAGATGAAAAAAATATTGTTTTTGACAATATAAAAAAAGCAATTCTTTGGGAAACATCGGATGTAACCGCAAATCTTTTCGGTTTGCTTGAAGAAAAAAACAAAGAAGGTTATTGGCTCATAGACGGCGGTCTCGGCGAAGTTCTTCGTTTCGGTTACGGAAGAAAATTTTTATATACAGCCGAAAATCTTTGGAAACAAAATGATTTTAATTCTCTTGCAAAATATATGTATAAAAAGCAATACGATATTTTTAATAAACAATTACAAGAAGATATGAATATTTGGGCTTTGCAGGAGTTTGTTTCGGCGATGGAGAAAATGCCTAAAAACATTTCTTTTGAAGATTGGATTTCTTTATTTCACATAATATACAGAGTAAAAAATTGTCCGCTTAACGGACAAGGCGCATACGACAATATAATTCCGTCTTATATGCCGCTGATACAACCGTCGGTGTTGCGTTCGCTGCAATCAATACATATCAAAAAAAGAATGAATTGCCGTATTAACAGAAAAATAATTTCACAATTTCAACCGATTTTAAGTTCCGTGTCGTTAGCGTGGTATGAATCAAAAGTCCCGTTTTGTTTGAGTGGGAATATTGTTCTTGCTAAATTATATTCTATTGTTTGTAATAAATTGAAAAAGCAAAAACAAGAGTATAACGACAAATTAATGTTTTCTCTAAAAGAGTTGGTTATGGACAGAATAAATACGAGCGCGGTAAAACAATGCGCTTGGTATAATATGAAAAACATTAGCGAATTTGCGGAAATGTTTTATAGTGGAAAAACAGAAAACTCGCAATTTTTGTACGATTGGCTGCAAATAGATTTCTGGCGGGAGAAGTGCGCGGAAAGAATATAAATTTGAATTAAAAACAAAAAATATTAGGGAGATTATTCTCTCTAATATTTTTTAATTACCGAATGCCACCTTGCGCACTTTGCATTTTCTTATCAAAATGCTTATTCTTTTTCTTATTATTTATACCCTGAACAGTACGGGGAAATGTTTGCCGTTATTCTTTTGTTTTTTGTTTTTATCAAACCGCCTGTTTTTCCATTCGTCAAATTCGTTTGATTTATTTTCGTAATGCTGCTTTCCCGATTTTGCGTTTTTCCCCGATTTGTAAAATTTTTCGGACTTGTTGTGCTTGCCAGATTTCTCAAATTCTTTTTTGCGGTCTTTCTTAAAATCGTCTTTTTTGGGCTTTACGGGAGTTAATTCGTTATAATTTTCGGTATCGAATTTATCTCCGTAAGCCGCCGAAATAAGGGTGGAAACCAACTTTTCGGGACTGTAATTCATAAGCAATTCTTTCGCCCATTCTTCAAAATTTTGCAAATCGTCGTCGTTGAACAATCCGTCTATTTCCTTTGAAATTTTGCGTTTTTGCTCCGCCATAATTTCGGGAACGGTCGGAACTTCTTTCTTTTTTATGTCCGCTTTCGTAATTTTTTGCAAAAAGCCGAGTTTGCGAAATTCGCTCGGAGTAACAAAAGTTATAGCCGTTCCTTTTTGCCCGGCGCGACCCGTTCTGCCTATTCTGTGAACATACGCTTCGGGATTTTGCGGAAGAGAATAATTTATCACGTGCGTCAAATCCGAGACGTCTATTCCTCTTGCGGCGACGTCGGTGGCGACCAAAACGTTTATGATTTTTTTGCGGAATTTCGTCAAAATTCTTTCGCGCAAAAACTGCGAAATATCGCCGTGAAGCGCGTCCGCAGAATATCCTCTGTCGGTCAAACGGGACGCAATTTCGTCGGTTTCGGTTTTTGTGCGGCAAAAAACTATGGCGTAAAAATCGTCTTCCATATCGATAATTCTGCAAAGCGCTTCAAACCTGTCGCGCTCAAAAACTTCAAAATAAATCTGGTCGGTCAAATTCGTCGTCATCTGCGTTTTCGTTTTCAGCGTAATCGGGTCTTTAAGATATGTGTCCGCCAAATCCCGTATTCGTTTCGGCATCGTCGCCGAAAATAAAAGCATTCTTTTTTTGGGATTCGATACGGAAATTATTTTTTCAATATCGTCTATAAATCCCATATTAAGCATTTCGTCCGCTTCGTCCATAACAAGCGACGTTATTTTTGACAAATCGAGCGTTTTTCTGTCGATGTGGTCTAAAATTCTTCCGGGCGTGCCTACTACTATATCGACGCCGTTTTTCAGTTGAAAAATTTGTCTGTCGTAGGACTGTCCGCCGTAAATCGGAGCGATTTTAAGCGGATTTTCGCCTCTTAACGAATTTAATTCTTCGCAAATTTGCACGACAAGTTCGCGGGTAGGAGCGACAATTAGCGCCTTAACGCCTTTTTTGCCGCTGTCAATAATTTCAATAAGAGGCAAGCCGAACGCCGCGGTTTTTCCCGTTCCCGTTTGCGCCTGCGCTACAATATCGTCTTTGCCCGAAAGCATTGCCTCAATGGCAAGTTCCTGTATTTGCGTCGGCTCTTCAAAGCCCTTTTGCGTGATTGCTTTTAGTGTTCTGTCGGATAATCCGAGTTCTGAAAATTGTTTCATTTTTTTCCTTAAAAAAATTCTTGTTTTTATTCGTTTTTTCGTTTGTTTTTCGCTAAAATACTATAATTTCGTATATAAATGTACTTATCTGTAAAATTAAGACAATTTAGCAAGACCGTTTTTTTTATTTTTTGAAAGCGAATTGTCGCCGCCGCGCGCCATATCATAGCAAATCGTATCAATATCTTCTCGAAAATGTTCCCAATTCGGCTTGTTTATCCAGCGAATATTGTCAAATTCGGATTGCGGTATTTTTTTCAGAATATCGCAAATCAGCGTAATGTCTATTCCAGATTCTTTTTCGCACGCTTCTTTAAATATTTCGTTCCAATTAAAATTTTCGTGCAAAGATAACTCTCTTAAATCCGCGACGTCTTTGCCCGCATAACGAAAAAGAGCGGATATTTTATTTGAAAGAATATTGCGTTTGGAATCAATTCTATGAAACAAATTTGTGTTCTGTATTTCTCCGAAATGCGCGTTTATATCGTTTACAAAATCCAATTTTAACAATACGTCCGACTTGTCCCAAGAGACATAAAACGAATAAATATATTCTCTTTTTTGTATCTGCAAATTTTTGTTTATAATTATTTCGTTTTCTTTCAATTTTGCAATAATTTCTTCAACTTGCGCGAGAAATGAATCGTCGGAATTTACAAAAAAATCCAAATCGTCGGAATATCTATGATTGTAATACGCCCTGCTCAACGCCGTTCCACCTGTCAGATAAAAATGCGCGTTGCAACGACTTACTATATTCATCACTCCATCCTGTATGGGGTAAAGGTTCTTTTCGTAATATTGAGAACATTCCATCTATTTCGCTCCTTTTTTGTTTAGGAAATAATCCTTTCGACAATTCGCAATCATAAAGTTCAATTAAAACGTCTTTATCCCACAGTTCGGTTACATAGTGCCAAGGAAGTCGTTGCAGGCATCTTGTCAAAAGTTTTTTTCTGTCGAAAACGCCGTTTGCCGACTCCGCTCGTCCTTCAATAACGTCCAACATCGATTGCAGAGATACGTTATAATCCCAGCAAATACTTTTCATAATATCGAGTTTTTTATCCGAAGTGAACATTTTTATCCTTTTATTTTCGATAAATAAATTAAAAAAAGACGGAACTTTTGCAAGCGTTCCGTCTTTTAATTTTTGTTTTTACTGCTGCTTTTGTTTTTGCTTTTCTTCAATGTAGTCAAGAATATTTTTTACGGTTTTGAAATTATTGATGTCTCGGTCGTTCACTCTAATGCCAAACTCGTTTTCAATTTCGTTTACAAGTTGCGCTACGTCAAACGAATCAAGTTTCAAATCCGAAATCAGAACCATCTCGGGCGTTACCGATAACTTATCGTCGCCCTTTGCCTCGCGGATAATCTTTTGCAATTTCTCAATCATAAAAACATCTCCTTTATTTGTAGTTTCTTTTGATTTTCTGCGTAGTAGTTTTTGGAAATTCCGTCAAACGCACCAATACTTTTGCGATATTTTTCTGCGGCGGCTGCTTTCTGTTAAATTCCAAAATTTCTTTCTGAAATTTGTCTCCGTAATCCACGTCTTGCGTTCCCGTTTCTTCTATGTATTCCTTGTTGAAAAACGCTTCGGCGACTATTGCGTTGTCCTCCTGAAAACATACGACTTCCTTAACGTATACGAATTCGTTAAGAATTTCCTGCTCCAAACCTTCGGGAGAAACGTTTTCGCCGTTGCTCAAAATTATAAGATTTTTCTTACGTCCGCAAATAAACAGGAAATTATCGCCGTCTATTTTTCCTATGTCGCCCGTCCTGAACCATTTTTCCGCGCCGACTTCAAAAAACGCTTCTTTTGTCGCTTCGGGATTATTGTAATAGCCCATCATAACGATATCGCCGCGAACGCAAACTTCGCCGATTCCGTTTTCGTCTGGCTCCCAAATTCTAACTTTTGTGTTTGGAACAATCATCCCGACGCTTCCTTCGCGATAGAATAAATTTCTGTTTACCGCGACAATCGGCGAACATTCCGTAATTCCGTAGCCGTTAATGATATTTATGCCAAATTCGCGAAATCCTTGCATATATTTTTCGTCAATCGGCGCACCGCCCGTAACGATTAAGCCCAAATTTCCGCCAAACGCTTCGTGAACCGATTTGAACAATTTTCTTCGCAAATCTATGTTGTGTTTTAGCAAAAAGTTGCTAATTTTTATAACCTTTTTAAGCAATTTTTCTTTGCCCGATTTTGCGGCGTTTTGCCAAATTTTTTTGTAAAACGTTTCCACAAAAAGCGGAACGAGAAGCGTACAATCGGGCTTAAATTTTTTCATATCGTTAAGCACGTTTTTCAAGGACTTGTTTATTACTATGTCGCAACCCATATAGATCGCGCACAAAATACAAGCGGTAAACGCAAACGCGTGATTTAGCGGCAAAACCATAAGTTCTCTGCCTTGTATTTGAGCGATGGACAAAACTACAATAATATCCGTAGCCAAATTTTTGTGCGAAAGCATAACGCCTTTTGAAATTCCCGTAGTTCCCGACGTATAAATTATGACAGCCAAATTGTGCGGGTCTATTTTGTAATCGATAAATTCTTTTGCCGACGGCGCTTCTTTTGCTACGAGTTCTTTTCCCGCTTCTATCATTTGCAAAATATCGGTTTTCATATTGAGTTTTACGCGCAATTTGTCGCTTTTAATTTTTTCGGCGATGTCGGCAAAAGTGTCGGAATAAATAAGAACGCCCGCCTCGCTGTCTTTTATCAAAACTTCCAATGCCTCTGCGGAAAGATTTTTGTCGAGCGGAACCATTGCGCTGCCGCCGTTTACTCCCGCAAAATACGACAAAATCCACAAATAAGACGATTCTCCAAGCAGCACGATTCTGTCGTTTTTTATGTCTTTTTCATAAAACGACGCGCCCAAAGCGTCAATTTCCCGCTTAAAACGATTAAACGAAATGTTCGCTTCCTTTTCGTCGTCGTCGTCGAAAGTAAACGCGTTGTTTTCGCCGTGTTTTTTACTTGCGTATTCCACAAGCCCTTTGAGGTCGTATATCAATTCTCTCTCGTACATAGGATAGGGTTTGTTCGCAATACTAATGTAATCCTTCAACATTTTATCAAATCCTCCTGACATAATTGAAAATTTTAGGGGGAAAATAAATCATTTTCACAATCAAAAGGGAAAAAATATAAAAATTATTATTTTTTTATTTTAGTTTAGCCATTTTTTTACTTCTTCGACGGTTTCGTTTCCGCGTTTTGCGTAATCGAGCAATTGGTCTTCGGCAACTTTTCCTACTGAAAAATGTTTTATTTTAGGATGAGTGATATAAAATCCGCAAACAGAAGACAGCGGCGACATCATACAATTTTCATTCAGCGTAATTCCTATACTGTTAAGGTTTAATATTTTATCTACAATTCGTATAATTCGCAAATCTGGAAGCGACGGATAACCTATCGCCGCGCATATTCCGTTTTTTCCGTTTAAGTATTGGTTATGATAATATTTTGAAAACGCTTCTACAATTCGCTGAGAAACGGAAGCATACAAAAGCGACGAATGCAGGTCGTCTTTTTCGGCAAATTTTCGCGTTTTTTTTTCAAAATCCTCTCCGCTCGTAAGCGCGAAAACGCCTATTTTTTCGTCTTCGCAAATAAAATCGGCAAGGCAAAAATACGGTTCGCCGTCGGGCTTTTTTGTTTGTTGTCGCAAGCAACGAACTGTAATTTCTTCGTCGGCAAAAATAATTATGTTATCGTTTTCGGTTTTTGCGCTAAAAAATTCAATTTTCGCTTCGCCGCAATAAAAATTTTCATTTTGCAGTTTTTTCAAAAGTTCGTTTGCTTCGTCAAACAATTTTTTCGCTTCTTCGTTGCGTAAAATTTCGGGATATTTCCCCTTGAATTTCCAAAAATGAAAAAATTCGTTCCAATTAATAATATCGATTATTTGTCGCGTAAGTTTGTTTTGCATTTTTTATTCCTCCGATTAAAAATTATATGGTTTTTCGGCATTTTTTAAAATTATTAGCGTTTTTTTATAAAAAATAAAACATATTTGAGCGCAATAACAAGCGCATTTCGTATTTTTATGTAAAAACAGGCGATAAAAACGGAGAAAATATGACCGAATTTTATACTTTTGACGCAATAGTCGACGCGCAAAATTTAGAAGAGTTGCTTGCCGAAGCGATAAGCGACGGATTTGCAGGATATAACGAAATTCCCGACGGCGAAAAAATAAAAATCCGTTTTTACTATTACAATAAGGATTTGGCAAACGAAATTTGCGACGTTTTGCGTAAAAAATATGAAATGTCGAAAGTTTGCGAAGTCGAAAATCGCGATTGGAACGAAGAATGGAAAAAAACGATAACGCCCGTCAAGGTAGCGGATAAAATTTGGGTTTCGCCGAAATGGCTTGAACCGACAATGTTTAGCGGCGAAAGTTGGATAAAAATAGAGCCGCAAATGGCTTTTGGAACAGGACATCACGAAACTACAAGAATCGCCGCAAAATTGATTTCGCAGCAATATAATGGCGAAAAATCGCTTCTCGATATAGGAACGGGTTCGGGAATTTTGGCTTTTGTGGCGCAAATTGTCGGTTATAAATCGATTACGGGAATAGAAATCGACGAAAATTGCGCAGAAAATTTACAGCAAAATCTCGAAGACAACAAAGGACGCGCCGACATTCGTTTTATAATCGGCACAATAGAAAAAATAAACGTTTCGGCAAAATTCGACGCGGTCGCAATGAATATTATTCGCTCGCAATCCGCGCCGCTTTTGAAGGATATTTGCAGTATTTTGTCGCCAAACGGCGTTTTGATTTGGTCGGGAATTTTATTGGAAGAAAAAGAAAAAGTTATCGTCGAAGCAAACGATTTCGGCTTTGATTTTCGGTGTGAAATAATTGAAAAAGAATGGTGGGGTGCAAAATTTATCAAGAAATGAAATTAACCTGCGAAAAACTGATTTTCGGGGGACTTGGGCTTTGTAGAACGAAAAACGGCGTTGTTTTTTGCGAGGGACTCGCTCCAAAAGAAACCGCCGAGTGCGTTCTCACGTGGGAAGTCGGCGGAACTTCGGTTTTTAAGGCGCGCGATATTTTGGAAAAATCGCCGGAGCGAAGAGACGCTTTTTGCGAACATTTTGGAAATTGCGGCGGATGTTGCTGGCAGTTTATAAATTACGAAACGCAAGTGGCGTGCAAAAAGGATATTTTTGAAAGTACTTTCAAAAGAACGGGCAAGTTTTTCGATACTTGCGAGCCGCAAATATTTTTTGACCGCGAAACAAATTACAGAATAAAAGCGAATTTCAGCGTCGATGAAAAGAGTGGAAAAATCGGCTTTTTGTCTAAAAAATCGCATAAAATCGTCGAGATAAAAAATTGTCCGCTTTTGAGCGAAAATCTTAATTTGTTTTTGGAAAACGCCTCAGATATAAAAGCGAAAAGCGTCGCCGCAATCGACACGGGAAGCAAACTTGTAACGTCGCTTGACGAATCCGTCGGCGAAATTTTGGTAGGCGATTACAAATTTGAAGTGAACGGAAATTCGTTTTTTCAGTCGAACAGATTTATGACTGAAAAAATTGCAAAATGGTGCGCCGACCAAGTATCTCCTTGCGAAAATTTGTTTGATATTTACGGCGGAGTTGGTTTATTTTCGGTATTTTGCAGTAAAAAGGCAAAAAATATCACGCTTGTAGAAATTGACGAAAAAATGGTAAAATCCGCCGAAAGAACTTTTGAAATAAATTCCGTTTTGAACGCGAAATCCGTCGCCGCAAGCGCCGAGAACTTTTTTGCCGCGCAAAACGTTTCTCCCGATTGCGTAATTATCGACCCGCCGAGAATAGGACTGAATAAACGCACGTTGCAAGGAATAGCAAATACTTCGCCGTTAAAAATAATTTATATTTCCTGCAATCCGACGACGCAGGCGCGAGATTGCAATATCTTTGCGAATTTCGGCTATAAAATTCAAAAGACGGCGGTTTTTGATTGCTATCCGAACACTTTTCACATAGAAAGCGGCGTCGTTTTGGAAAAATAAAATTCTTTTCTTTGCGGCAAATATTATTTTAATCCTAAAAACAAACGGAAAGGATACGAAATGTCAAAAGAATTTGAAACTAAAATTTTATGTATCGGCGCAGGATACGTCGGCGGTCCCACTATGGCGGTTATCGCCGAGAAATGTCCTAATATAAGAGTATGCGTCGTCGATATAAACAAAACGCGGATAGACGCTTGGAACAGCGACAATCTGCCGATTTACGAGCCCGGACTCGACGAAGTTGTGAAAATTGCAAGAGGCAGAAACCTGTTTTTCTCTACCGAAATAGATAAGGAAATAACCGTCGCCGACATAATTTTCGTTTCGGTGAACACGCCCACAAAAGAATACGGAATCGGCGCGGGAAAAGCAAGCGATTTGCAATATTGGGAAAAAACCGCTCGCGCAATCGCCGCCGCGTCAAACGCAAACAAAATTATCGTCGAAAAAAGCACCCTGCCCGTGAGAACCGCCGAAGCGATGGAACGAGTTCTCAACTCAAACGAAAAAGGACTTCATTTTGAAGTTTTGTCAAATCCCGAATTTTTGGCGGAAGGAACCGCGATAGACGATTTGCACAACCCCGACAGAGTTCTTATCGGCTCTATGGAAACCGAAAGCGGAATCGCCGCGCGCGACAAACTCGTCGGCGTTTATGCAAATTGGGTCAAACGCGAAAAAATTATCACAAGCAACGTTTGGAGCGCGGAATTGTCGAAATTGGTGGCAAACGCATTTTTGGCGCAAAGAATTTCTTCTATAAACGCCGTTTCGCAATTATGCGAAAAAACTTTTGCCGACGTTCAGGAAATTTCAAAAGCAATCGGCGCGGACACGAGAATCGGCGCGAAATTTTTGAACTCAAGCGTGGGATTCGGCGGAAGTTGCTTCAAAAAAGACGTGCTTAATTTGGTTTATATCGCCGAAAGCAACGGACTTTCGGAAGTCGCGGAATATTGGGAATGGGTAGTAAAAATGAACGAACATCAACAAAATCGTTTCGTTAAAAATATTATTCGCGCTTTGTTTAACACGATTGCAGGCAAAAAAATAGCGATGTTTGGATTTGCGTTCAAAAAAGACACGGGAGACACTCGCGAAACTCCCGCTTTGCACGTCGCGCAGCAACTTGCGCAAGAGCAGGCGAAAATCACCATAAGCGACCCGAAAGCGATAGACAACGCAAAAATCGATTTGGCAGGAATTAACGGAATATCGTATGAAATTGACCCGTATAAAGCCGCGCAGGACGCGCACGCGATTGCGATTTTGACGGAATGGGATTTATACAAAACGCTCGATTACGCAAAAATTTACAAAAGTATGGTAAAACCCGCGATGATTTTTGACGGAAGAAACATTTTAGACCATCAAAAACTCTATAAAATCGGGTTTAACGTGTATAGAATAGGAAAAACGCCGCTTCTTCATTCGGAAACGGCGCTTATTTAATCTAAAAATCAAGCAATTCGACTTCAAACACAAGCCAAGCGTTTGGCGGTATTATGCCGCCTGCGCCTCTTGAACCGTAAGCCAAATCGGGCGGAAGAATAATTGTTCTTTTTTCGCCTTTTTTCATCGATAAAAACGCCGTATCCCAGCCGTCTATTACCTGACCCGCGCCGACGTTAAATTTAAACGCGCCTCTTTTAAGAGAACTGTCAAAAACCGTTCCGTCCAAAAATTTGCCCGTATAATGAGTGGAAATTTCTTTGCCTTTTTGCGGCGTATTATCGCCTTCGCCCGGTTTTTCGACGATATAATAATATCCGTCTTTCGATTCGACGATATTTGGATATTTCTTTTTTATTTCCTGCATTACTTTTTGGTTTGATTCTTCGTTTCGTTTCTTTTCCATTTCGCCGTAACTGCTTAAAAGTTCTTCAAAATGTTCTTGGTCGGCAATAAAATTTTGCGCTTTTTCACCTACGCGAACTATTGTTATAGAATCAATTTTGTCGCCTTGTTTTATTTCATTTACGACGTCTATTCCCTCGACGACTTTACCGAAAACCGTATGTTTTCCGTCCAAATGCGGCTGCGGCGAATGCGTAATAAAAAATTGACTTCCGTTTGTTCCCGGTCCCGCGTTTGCCATAGACAAAATTCCCGCTTCGGAATGCTTTAAGTCGGCGTTAATTTCATCGGGAAAAGAATAGCCCGGTCCGCCGCGACCTGTTCCCGTCGGGTCGCCGCCTTGAATCATAAAATTATCCACAACTCTGTGAAAAACGATGCCGTTATAAAAATTTTCGCCTTTTCCTTTTACGTCGTTTTCAATATTGCCCTCCGCAAGTCCGACAAAACTTGTTACAGTCAAAGGCGTTTTTTCATATTCCAGCGCGAATTTTATGTCGCCTTTCGTCGTGTGCATAATCGCGTACAAGCCGTCTTTGTTCATAATAATTTCCTTTCCGCTATTCTTTTTGTCGGCAAAACTTATTGCGCAAAAAAGAAACAATGCGATAATAATCGTTAGTTTTTTGTTCATTTTATCTCTTAAATCCTTTCAAAGCGTCTTTTGCCTTGTCAGTAGCGGCTCCCGTCGCTTTTTGCGTCTGCGCTTCGGCTTCGGCTTTCGCTTTGTCTTCGGCTTCTTTCTTTACTCTTTCGGCTTCGGCTTTCGCTTTGTCCGCTTCGGCTTTCGCTTTATCTTCGGCTTCTTTTTTCATTCTTTCGGCTTCGGCTTTCGCTTTGTCTTCAAGTTCTTTCGCTTTGTCTAAAGCCGCTTGCTTTGCGTCGTCCACTTTATCCATAACCTTGTCTTTAACTTCGTTAAGTTTTGCGGAAATCGCGTCTTTAATTCCTCCCGCGACGCTTTCTTTCATTTTTTCGGTATCGAGAGCGATTTTCGGTTCCGTAAGCGTACCGCCTATCTTAAAGAATAAAAGCGCGTTTCCTTTCGCGTCTTTTGGATAAAGCGCGACGGGACTGTTTTTTGTCAGATTGCTTAAATTGGAACTTATTGCGGAGTTCAAAGTGTTTTGCATTTTCAAGTCCAAAGTGCCGTCGAAGCCGACCGCGCCGTCAAAAGCAAGCAAGCCGAGCGCCTTTGCATTTACGTCGAAATTCTTAACTAAAAGTTGTCCGTCTTTTATTTCGAGGTCTGCTTTGGTGTCGTCAAAATTCATATCGCCTTTGTCGCTTATTGGAATTAAACCGCTCAAAACTTTTTTGCCTAAAACTTCAAAATCCGTTATGCCCTTGCCGACTCCGCCGAGAATTTTTGAACCTCTAAAACTTCCGTTTGCAATTTGCACAAAAACAGGTCCGCTCAAATTATTTACAAAATCCTGCGGCAAACCGTTCGTGTTCAAATTTATTTTCATATTTAATTTGCCGAAAATCGTGCTGTCGAGGTCTCTTATTTGCTTTTCTATAGCGGTTTCTCCCGTTATGTTGTCGTTTCCGTTGGATATAAAATCGTTTGCCTCCACTTTATCGACGTTAAGCGAAAATTTTACGTCCGCCGACTTGCGATTGCTCAAATCCACGCCGACGTTCGCGTTAAATCCTCCCGCGTAAAGTCGTCCTTTGCTTGCGACGGCGACTTTGGCGTCCGCGTAATTTATGCCCAAATTAAAATCGGAAAGAGTCAAGTGCATAAATTCCGTTTTCGCCAAATTTACGTTTATGTTCGCCACCAAATCGGGAAGTTCGGGATATTGCTCCATCGGAATGGTTTCTACCGCTTCGGGAGCGGGTTTTGTCGTATCTCCGGGCGGCGGCAAAAGTCGGTCTATTTCCAAATTTGAAGAACGCACGTCAATATTTACGTTTGTTTTTTTGCCGTCCGCAAGTCGAGGCATTACCATAACCAAATAATCCTTAATTACCGCTTTTACTTTTACGTCGGAATTACCGATTTTCACTTCGGGGTCTGCGGAAATTTCGGTGTTTGAAAATCTAAACGCGCCGTTTAAGGTAATTTCGTCGGGAAGCAGAGGCGTTTTCGCCGTTACGTTTTGCAAAACCGCGCTTCCGTTTACGGAAATATTTTCGGGACGCGCAGGGTCAATAACTCCTTTCGCGTTCAAATCGGCTTCCAAATTACCGCCGAGTTCGCTTAATTCCTGAATCGTAACAAGTTTTCCCGCGAGCGTAAATAGCGCGCCCAAATCGAGTTTTGCGCTAAACGCAAGATTGTTCAGCATAGGTTTCGGCGACAGTAAATCGCTTGCGTCCAAAAGAACGCTTGTCGGCTGGTCTGCGAGCAAAAACGTGAACGGTTTTATGCTAACCGTATTTTCGGTAAATGCGATGTTTCCCGTTAAATTGCCGATTCCTGCGGGCAGGTCGCTGTGGCTTATGTTTATTGCGTTCAAAACAAGATTTCCGCTTACCGACGGAAGTTTTTCGGGAACTATCGCGCCCTTTACCGCGACGTTAAGCGCCGCCGTTCCGCCCGCGCGTACTTTCGGAATTTCAGGATTTATACCGACGGGAATTTCTTTTATAAGTTCCGCCAAATTTATTTTATTCGTTTCGACTTTCAAATCCACGCTTAAATCTTTTTCTAAAAATTTATCTACGGTTCCGCTCGCGTTTACGTTTATCGATTGCAAACCCGCCGAAAAACTTTGAATATCTATATGTTGAGAGCGCAAATTCGCGCCGATTTCCGCGTTAAGAAATACGGAAATTCCGCCTTTGCGCACTCCGAGTCCCGCGTCTTCCATAGAAATTTCTTTTAAGGTGAGCGCGGTCGACGTTTTTATGTCTTCAAGCGTTTTGTCCAACGAAACCGCGACGTTTAAGTTTATGCTTCCCAAAGTAACTTTTCTTTTTTGCTTGCGGTCGTTAAAAACCACTTTTGCGTTGTCTATGCTGAACGATTTCAGCGCCAAAGTTCCCGGAAGTTCAATACTCGACAAATCAAGCGGTTTCGCTTCTTCTTCCTCTTCGGGAATTTCCTTAACGGTCGTATCGGGTTCGCCGCCCAAACCGTCTATGGAAGTTCTGCCGTCGGGCATAATTTCGTAAAGCAAACTCATATTTTCAAAGGATATTTTGTCTATCGCGACTTGAAAAGTCATAAGTTTTGCGAGGTCAATTTTTACGGTCGCAAGCGGCAAATCCAAAAGCGGTTCTTGACTGAATCCGACTCCCGAATTATTTGCGACCCTCACGTTTTTAATTTGAATGGCGAGAGGAAATATTTTAATATCCGCACCGCCGACTTTAACGTCTCTTTTCAGGATTTGAGACGCCTGCGTTTCCACTAGATTTTGAATTTTTTCCGGCGGCAACATTATTTTAACCGTAAAAAACGCCGCGGTCGGAAGCACAACAAAAAGAACAACCAAAACAATGATTAGAATTTTAACGCCTTTATTCATAACAAAACCCCTTTAAATAATTTTTTTACATAATAAATTTTGCCTAAAAATACAATAGTTACCAAAGAAAAATGAAAATTTAGCGACAATTTTTTTAAATTTATGCTAAATTTTCATTTTTTCTTATAAAATTTATACGTTTTTGTTTGTATTCGACTCAAAATCCTCAAAATAAAACGGTTAATCCGACGCCTATATTGAAGTTTATCAGAAACGCCGTTTTTGAATCTCGGTTCCCGTAACTGTCGGACGATTCATAATATTTGTCCGCCCAACCCATAAGCGCTCTTGCGGATACTTCAAAAAATCTTTTGTTTTTGCCGATTAAGTATTTCGCAAAAGGACCGCCGAACATAAATTGAGAAGAATAATCTTCGTTATTGTTATTGGCGTCGTTGTAAAAGTTCATCGCAAACCAAAAACCCGTCGAAATTCCCGAAATTATAAGATGTTCGTTTGGAAGTTCAGCCAAAAATCCGAGATTGAATCCCGCGCCCCAATTATAAAATCCGCCGCACATTTCTCCCGAAAGCAAAATGTTGTTCCTATAAGAAATCGCGCCTAATTCAATGTTGCTACCGAAATAAATATATCCGGGAGCCCCGACGTAATCGTAGAGTTTCAAGGAAAGATAAACGTCCCTTTGGCTCTTTCTCTCTTTATAATTTAGTTTTCTCATCGCGGATTTCATTTGCTCTAAAAATAACGAAATTTCGAGGTCGTTTTCCGCCGCGCTTTTTTCTTCGTCGCGGGTTTCAATTTTTGCCGAAACTAAATCGTCATTGTTTTCTTCCGCGTCGTTTTCCAACGAAATTTCTTCTTGAATATATGTTTCGTTTGTTTCAAAATCGGCGTTGTTTTCTTCAATATCGTTTTCTAACGAATTTTCTTCGGCAAACAAAAACGACGTAAAAAGACAAAGCAATATTATTGCAATTTTTTTCATTTTTCTTTTCTCCTATTTTTTAGTCGAATGTTTTTGGATTTGTGTATTCGGGTTTGACAATCACGTTGTCTTTGTCTTTAATAAATTCGTTATAGACGCCTTCCCATTCGCCGAAAGAATATTCTTCTACTGAAACGGAAATATATTTTTTCGGTTTTCCCATAGTTTTGTTTACGATGTCGCCGATTTGTCGAGCCGCTTCCTTTATCTGTTCTTTCGACGGTCCGCTGATGGTTTTAATTACTATATGCGGCATATTTTTCTCCTTTTTAAAAAAACGTTAATTTGGTTTTCATAATAAATATAATATTTGGCAAATATTTATTGCGCAAATAAAGAAAAAAATATTGTTTTTTTTGTATTTTCAAGACATAATATAATGTAAAACAGATAAAATATTATATATATAATTTAATAAACTTTTAGATTGTCGTCAATAATTTCAACGTTTTCGCCTTTGGGTCGCAATATTCCTATGCCTTGTTCCAACGCTTCTTTTTCGGTATTGTCTTCAAACGAAAGTCCTGCTATTCCCAAATAAAAATCAAAATTGGCGTATTGAGGAAACAATTCCTTAAACATTTTTACCTGATTGGTTTTTAAGTTTTCAATGTGATTTTTCTTGACTTTATATTTCACTTCTATAAGAGCAATGGTGTTTCCGTTGTACATAACTACGTCGTATTCGCCGGTTAATTTTTTTCCGTCTGGCAATTTTTTTGAGCGTTTTAGTCCTTTGTCTATATTATCAAAATCTTTGCCGCCAAAATGCATAGAGTTAAAAAGCGTACTATAAAAATACGATTCACAAAATTTTCCGTTGCTATCTCCTATTCCGCCGAGTTCTTTGTGTAATTCGGCAAAACTTTTCGCGTTCTCTTCTTGTTGTTTTTCAACTCTTTCAAAGAATTTTTCATTCTTTTCCTGCAATTCTCTTAATTCGGCGAAACCTTTCATATTTTCCGCCATATTTTTCGCGTTCTCTTCTTGCTGTTCTCTAATTTCAGCAAAACTTCTTTCATTTTCTTCTCTCAACGCCTTCATTGCCGTCATAAATTCTTCAAACGTTTCCATACTCTACCTCCCAAATTTCAAAACAACCATTATTTTTTTCACATAAAAATACTATCTGCCAAAACAAAAAAAACGTACTTTTTACAAAAAAAAGCGACCCGCCTACGCAAGCCGCTTTCACAAATCAAAAAAACCAAAACCCTTCTTAAAACAACCGACTTACCTGTTTGGCGGAAATTTTACTAAAATCGCCAAAAAGGTCTTTCAACTT
>WRFX01000009.1 GCA_009787445.1 Chitinivibrionia bacterium
GTAAATTCCAAATGGTGGTTTAACGCTATTGATATTGTCGCGATATTGAACGAACAGGACGATTATATAAAGGCGGGCAATTATTGGCGTTGGCTCAAACGTAAGATGATTAAAGAGAAAAACGAGTCCGTGAGCGCCGCTCACAGACTGAAATTTACCGCCGCCGACGGCAAAAAGTATCTAAACGACGCTTTAGACGCCGACGGCGTAGTTAATCTTGCAAAACAATTTCCAAATAACAAATCAATGCCTTTTTTGGATTGGTTTTTATATAGCGACAATACTATCGACGGACAAAGCAAGAAAAAGGCGTACACGCTTTTTGAAAGCAGCATAATAAACGAAATCGAAGTCGGCACGGTTAAAAGTTTGCAGCAAATACACGCCTACCTATTCGGCGGGTTGTATGATTTTGCCGGAAAAATACGCGGACTAAACATTTCAAAAGGCGGCTTTACGTTTGCGCCGGCTATGTATTTGCACGACAATTTAAAGAAAATAGAACAAATGCCCGAAAACACGCTTTACGAAATAATAAATAAGTACGTCGAAATGAACGTTGCCCACCCATTTATGGAGGGCAACGGCAGAAGCGCAAGGATATGGTTTGACCTGATACTGAAAAAAAACCTGAAAAAGTGTGTTGATTGGAGTAAAATAGGCAAGAGAGAATACCTCTGCGCAATGCAAAAGAGCGTAACGGACAGCGCGGACATTAAAATCCTGATAAAAACCGCCCTGACGGATAAAATAAACGACCGCGAAATGTTTATGAACGGTATTGACTACTCGTATTACTACGAATTGGAAGAATGGGTAGAGAAAGATGGGAGGGAGCGGGTATGAAATGTAAATTGGGCGATATTTGCGATATAACATCAAGTAAGCGGATATTTGCCAACGAATATTGTACTTTTGGCGTACCGTTTTTCCGTGGTAAAGAAATCATCGAAAAGCAAAACGGAAAGCCCGTATCTAATGAACTTTTTATAGAAGAAAGTCGTTATACTGAAATAAAAAACAAACACGGCGTGCCGCAAAATGGCGATTTGCTCTTAACATCTGTTGGTACATTAGGTGTGCCATATATTGTACAAAACGAGCGTTTTTACTTCAAGGATGGTAATATAACGTGGTTTCGTAACTTCCGTAACGCATCAAGCCAATTTATCTATTATTGGCTGCTTAGTCCGTTCGGACGGCAACAAATAGACAGTAAAAGCATTGGGTCAACACAAAAAGCGTTGACGATTGACGCTTTACTTGGCTTTGATATCGACCTTCCTCCGCTCTCTGTCCAACGCGAAATTGCCGCCATCCTCTCCGCTCTCGACGCAAAAATCGCCAACAACACAGCGATAAATCATAATTTAGAGCAGATGGCTCAGGCGATTTATCGGGAAGCGCTTATTAAAGGCGATGTCGGCGTTCTTAACGATGTTCCTTTTAACGACGATATTTTTAGAAAACACGTTAAAAATCATAATGCTAAACGGCTTTTTGAAAACATAGACATAAACGCTTTTGAGAAAGTAAAATTAGGCGAACTTATTAAGGTTCAAACAAAATCCGGAATACCGGTTGAAGCGGCAAAAGCGCTGGGAGACGCGGGAAAGTACCGTTTCTATACGTCCGGTAAAGCAATTTTAAGTTGGGATAAACCGTTAGTAAACGGCGAAAATATATATTTAAACGATGGGGGCGCCGCAGACGTCGCTTATTTTAACGGCGACGCGGCGTATTCTACGCATACTTTAGCCATAACCTCCAATGATACCAATAGGTTAAAAACTCTATATTTATATTGCTTTCTTTACGCCAATATAGAATTTATAAACGACATGCTATTTACGGGAACGTGTTTGAAAAATTTGAATCGTAAGCAATTTTTAAACTGGGAAATACCCTTGCCTCCGATAGAAATTCAATCTGCGCTGGAAGCGCAGGTTGCTACGCTGGAAGCGCAGGTTGCTGCGCTGGAAGCGCAGAATAAAATTTTATCCGGCGTTCGCGATGCCATTTTACCTCGCCTGATGTCAGGCGAGATGTCGGTTGCCGGTTTTGGAGACGACGATTATGGTTTATCAAAGGAGGAGAAAAATGCTTGATTCAGACGAAATTATACTGGCGAACGAAGAAACAGGTGATTATGAGACTGATTCTCCCCTGCTTGGAAAATACGTAGAGCTTTTTCTCAACAACGCACAAATTGCTAATGCCCAAAATGATAAGCGCATTTTATTTTATCGCGGTCAATCAGACAAAATGTATTCATTAACACCAAGTGTTTTTAGAAACGGGTTACTATCAAACGAACATCTTCTCATACAAGATTTATTGTTAAATTCACCAGATGAGTTCAGTAGTATTGAAAGTAATGTTGAATGTTTAATTAAAATGCAACATTATGGACTGCCAACCAGATTGTTTGATGTAACTACTAATCCACTAATTGCGTTGTTCTTTGCTTGTAATGATAAATCGGATAAAGATGGAGAAGTTATTGTATTTTATGATTATATGCAACATCCAAACACTATCGATGTGAAATGTTTAGCGGCATTAGCTGAATACAGCGGGTCATCAGAGCGCCAATTGCTAAGCTTTTTAACCGATAGAGGGCTGACTAATCTCGAACTTGGAAACTTGACGAAATTGACGCATATTCCGATAGAAGCCCCTCAAAATAACGAGCGTATAAGACGGCAGCATGGAGCTTTTCTGCTCGTAGGAATTCATGACAATGAAGATGGAAATACTTATCAGAAAGCAAGTTTTGACTTGAGACCATATTTGGTCAAAGATTTTGGAGATGACATATCGCGCTCAATTATAGTTCCGAAAGAAGAGAAAAAACATTTGCTGGAAGAACTTAATGTATTCGGAATTAATCATTCATTTCTTTTCCCAGAATTAGAACATCAGGCAATATATATACGAAACAAGTACGAAAGGAGTTGAGTTTTATGCCATTCACCGAATCTAACTACGAAAACGCCGTAATAGAAATATTTCGCGACACTTTGGGCTATAACCATGTTTACGCTCCCGACCTGACACGCGACTACTCCGACCCGCTCTACATAGATGAACTTCTACACGCTTTGCAAAGGGTCAATTTGAAATTGCCGGAAGCCGCAATTTCAGAGGCCGTTTACAAACTGCGCAATTTTGAGGGCGGCTCAGAATTGCAGAAGAACATTCGGTTTATGGATTATCTCCAAAACGGCATATCGGTGAATTATTTTGATGACGGCGAGCAACGGTCATCTTTGGTACATCTTGTGGATTATAAAAACACGGATAAAAATTCTTTCACGGTAGCCAATCAGTGGACAATGATAGAAAATAGTGAAAAGCGTCTTGATGTTATTGTGTTTTTAAACGGTTTACCAATAGTCATATTTGAGTTAAAATCACCCTCCCGTCAGGAAACCGACGCAAGCGAGGCATTTCGGCAACTCAGAAATTATATGCGCGAGATACCGTCAATGTTTGTTTACAACGCTTTTCTTGTGATGAGCGATTTGGCCGTTTCCAAAGCCGGAACCATCACTTCCGGCGAAGACCGTTTTATGGAGTGGAAAACGAAGGACGGCAGTTACGAAAATACGCAGTATGCGCAATTTGATACTTTTATTGAAGGAATGTTTGACAAGGCTCGGCTGCTTGATATAATCAAAAATTTTATCTGTTTTTCCGGTGATGTGAAGATTCTTGGCGGGTATCATCAGTATTTTGCCGTGCGTAAGGCTATTGCTTCTACGGTTAAGGCAACCGTAGCGGATGGCAGGGGTGGGGTATTTTGGCATACGCAGGGCAGCGGTAAATCGTTGTCTATGGTATTTTACGCCCATTTGTTGCCGGAGTCGCTGAACACTCCGACAATTGTTGTGATAACAGACCGTAATGACCTTGACGACCAGCTTTTCGGGCAGTTCGCGAAGTGTTCCGAGTTTTTGCGTCAGACCCCGCAACAAGCTGAAAACCGTGCTCATTTGAAAAAATTGCTCGCCGGGCGGCAGGCCTACGGCATTTTCTTTACAACAATGCAAAAATTTGAGGAGTCTTCGGAACCGCTTTCAGACCGCAGGAATATTATTGTTATATCGGATGAAGCTCACCGCGGGCAGTATGGGCTTGAAGAAAAAGTAGACGCGAGAACGGGGCGCATCATGCTCGGTATGGCTCGGATTATTCGTGACAGTTTGCCGAATGCCACGTTTATAGGTTTCACGGGTACCCCGATTTCAAGCAAAGACCGCTCGACCACGGAGGTATTTGGAAATTATATAGACACTTACGATATGACTCAGGCCGTAGAAGACGGCGCAACCCGTCCGGTTTATTATGAAAGCCGTGTTATTCACCTTAAATTGGATGAAAATATATTGCGGCTTATTGATGCCGAGTATGACATTATGGCAGAAAATGCCGAAGAGTACGCAATAGAGAAAAGCAAGAAGGAGCTTGGGCAGATAGAAAGTATCCTCGGCGCGGAGGAGACCATTGCCGCTTTGTGTGAAGACATAGTAAAGCATTACGAAGAAAACAGGCAGTACGAACTTACGGGCAAGGCGATGATTGTCGCATATTCTCGTGCTATTGCCATGAAGATTTACAGGAAATTGTTGCAAATGCGACCCGAATGGGCAAAGAAGATTGGAGTGGTGATGACCGATAGCAACAATGACCCGGAAGATTGGCGCAGCATAATCGGTAGCAAGCGCAGACGCGACGAGTTGGCGAAGAAGTTTAAGGATAACGGCGACCCGTTGAAAATAGCGATTGTGGTAGATATGTGGCTTACCGGCTTTGACGTGCCGTCGCTTGCCACGATGTATGTTTACAAGCCGATGGCAGGACACAATCTCATGCAGGCTATCGCCCGCGTCAACCGCGTTTACAAGGATAAAGAGGGCGGATTAGTGGTTGATTACGTAGGCATTGCTTCAGCGTTGAAACAAGCGATGAACGACTTCACAAAGCGCGACAGAAACAACTATGGCGATACGGATATTGCAAAAACGGCATTGCCTAAATTCATTGAAAAGTTAGAGGTTTGCCGCGACATCTTCCATGATTTCGATTATTCCGGTTTTATGGACGATAGCGCGACGGACCTTATTCGAGCCAAAACGATTAGCGGCGGCGTAAATTTTCTTTCAAGCGTTGATAAACAGAAGTAGCGGGAGTCGTTTATAAAGGAAGCGTTGCTTCTGCGTCAGGCGCTGTCGCTTTGCCGTTCGCTATTGGATACCGGGCAACGGTTTGAAGCCGCTTACTTTGAGGCGCTGCGCATTCTCCTCACCCGTATTGCAGGAGAGGGAAAACCGCTGTCATTAAAAGAGATTAACGCCCGTATTAATGAATTGTTGAAGGCAAGTATTCAAAGCGATGGCGTTATAAACCTGTTTTCCGATATGAAAACAAGTTTCTCGTTGTTCGACCCAAAGTTTCTCGAAGAAATATCCAAAATGAAAACGCGCAATATTGCGGCAATGATTCTAAAAAAATTGCTTGAAGAACAAGTGTCAATTTATAAAAAGACGAATCTTGTTAAAAGCGAAATGTTTTCCGAAAAACTAACTCGCGCAATGAACGCGTATTTAAACGGTTTAATTTCTAACGAAGAAGTTATTGAAGAACTTTTGACAATAGCAAAAGAAATGGCAAACGCCCATAAAGAAGGCAAAAAGTTAGGATTAAGCGACGAAGAGTTGGCTTTTTACGACGCGCTAACTCGTCCAGATGCAATAAAAGATTTTTATCAAAACGAAGAACTTATAAATATGACCCGCGAACTTACCGAAGAACTTCGCAAAAATCGCACTATCGATTGGCAGAAAAAAGAAAGCGCCCGCGCTAAAATGCGACTTATGGTAAAAAATTTATTGCAAAGATACAAATATCCGCCCGACGGTATGGAAGACGCAATAGACACCGTTATTGCACAATGCGAGCAGTGGGTAGATAATTAGTCGCTTTTTACAACTCAAATTTTAGCGAAACCCCATAAGTCCCGTCTAACGCCGAAGAATAAACGTATGCGAAATCGACATAAGCGCGTTCAAAAAGATAAATCCCGCCGCCGAAAGTAAGTTTGTGGGAATCGCTTAATCCAATTCGTAAAGCGACCATATTTTTAATAAAAAATTCCGCGCCATAGCCCGCGGCAACAAATAAATTTTGCGGATTTTTAGCGACAGAGCCGCTGTGAATATCGTCTTCAAACGCGCTTTCTTCGCCGAAAGTATTTGCTACGACTCCCGAATTTCCAAACAAATCGGGAGAACGATAAAGCAAATTAAAACTAATGTTTTCGTTTGCTTTTTTTGAATATCCGTAAGACAAAAAGCACTGCGGAAGCGTGTTTTCGCTGTAATTTTTGCTCCAACGAGTATAATGAGTCGCGACGTTATCTATCTGAAACGAAACAAAATTTCCGCGATTTGTCGAAAATAAAACTCCCAAATCCGCGCCGATTCCGTATCCAGCCCATTCGATAAGTCGTCTGCGCATCATATTTAGAGAACCGCCGACGCTTAAATTAAATCTCTCAAAAGAAAAAATATTTCGCGCAAAAATTAAATTTATCGACAATTCGCTGCTCGAAGACGGTATAATTTCGTAATCGGGGGTCGCTCCCTCAAAAGAAATAATTTGTCGCGTGGAATCCGTGTCGGGAATATAAATATAACCCACAAAAACGCCCGCGACGTTTGCCGAATCCGCTTTTAACGTCGCGTAAGTATTTCCCGCCCACAAACTATTATTGTAAAAACTCGTATATCCCGCAAAAAAGGCGGTTTTTTTCGCTAAAATTAAAGAAGCGGGATTATTTGCGGGAATCGGCTCGCTTGAAAGCGCGTTTTTCGCTTCGCCCAGCGCAAAATATTCGGGAGACGCAAATAAAAAGCGATTCTCATTTCCGTAAATCGATTTTTCCGCATAAACGTAAAAAATCGCAAATATTAGTGTTATTATAAGTTTTTTCACAAAAATTCCTTGTTAAATTTAATGGAAAATACTTTTTTTATTTACCTTGCGGGCAAAAAAATATTATATTTAGTGCGTAAGTTAAAATAAATCGGGAGTTTTTATGGAAAAGTTCAAAGAAGAAGACGACAAAGAATTCGACGACGAAGAAGAATTTTACGACGAATTTTCGTACGACGACGAAGAAGAGTTTAACGAAGAAAAGGAAGAAGAACTTTTTTTCGGTTTGAACGACGACGGCGAATTTGTCGATGAAGAAGAAAGCGACGACGAAGAGGAAGAAGGCGAAGATTATTTCGGCGACGAAAGAACGCGGCGAAATCCTTGGGGCGGCGAATTTTATGTTGAGGAGGAGTAAAAAATGTTTCTTGTTTTAAAAATCGTTGAGGCGATGCTTTCGCCTTTGGCAATTTATGTAGAATTGACGCTTTTCGCGTTATTGTTGCGGCTCTTTGGCAAAAGAATTTTGGCGTATACGGTTTTTACGCTTTCTTTTATTGCGCTTTTGTTTGTTTCTTACGACATAGGTCAGGATTTATTGGCGACTCCTCTCGAAAAAGAATATGCGGTTTGCGACCCCAGAGATTATCCAAACATAAAAACCATAGTCGTTTTGGGCGGCGGGAAATTTCCCGAAAGCGACAAACCGACGTCGGCAAAATTGTCGAAAATGACTCTCGTGCGGCTTGTGGAAGGAATTAGAATATTCAATATGATAGACGCGCAAAGGTTAATCGTAACGGGAAAAGATTACACCGACGAATCTTCTATTGCGGAGTTAATGAAACGATGCGCTATGGAGTTAGGCGTCGACGGCGAAAAAATAATTACGGTCGACAACGCCAGAAATACCCGTGAAGAAGCGAAATATACCGCCGAAATCGTTAAAGGCGACACGGTTTTTTTGGTAACTTCGGCGGTTCATCTTAAACGCGCCGTAAAAAATTTTGGCGACGAAGGCGTGTTTGTGATACCCGTTCCGACGGATTTTCAGGTGCATACGAGAAACAAACAATCCGTCGCTTATTATACGCCGGGTCCTCAAAGAATTGCAAATTCGGGCAAATCGATTCACGAATATTTGGGATTATTGGCGGAACTTCTTAATTTTAAGAAATAGCGAAAATGGCGCTTTTGGAAATACGAAATCTGGCGGTCGATTTTGAAATGAAAAAAACGACGATTCACGCCGTCAGAAACGTTTCTCTAACTTTACAAAAAGGCGAAACTCACTGCGTAGTAGGGGAATCGGGCTGCGGAAAGTCGGTTTCGTCGTTTGCGATAATGAATTTAATCGAACAGAACGGAAAAATAACAAACGGCGAAATAATTTTTGACGGTCGCGACTTGAGAAAAATCGGCGAAAACGAGTTTCGTAAAATTCGCGGCAAAGAAATTTCAATGATTTTTCAAGACCCTATGAATTCGCTAAATCCCGTTTATAGATGCGGCGACCAAATTGCCGAAACGCTGACAAACCATACGGAAATTTCCAAAAAAGACGCGCTTGCGGAAGCGGCGAGAGTGCTTGATTTGGTAAAAGTTCCGCTTGTGCAAAAACGTCTTATGCAATATCCGCACGAACTTTCGGGAGGGCTACGTCAACGAATTATGATTGCCGCGGCAATTATTTGCAAGCCGAAACTTCTTATCGCCGACGAGCCGACAACCGCTTTGGACGTAACTGTTCAGAAAGAAATATTGAATTTGCTCGCCGATTTGCAAAAAGAAATGGGAATGGCGATTTTGTTTATTACGCACGATTTAGGAATCGTTCGTAAAATTGCCGACAAAATTTCGGTGCTTTACGCGGGCGAAGTCGTAGAAAGCGCAACGTCTGACGCGCTTTTTACCTCGCCGAAACATCCTTATACGCAAGGACTTTTGAACGCAATTCCAAAAATAGACAAAATTAGTGAAAAATTAAAACCCATAAAAGGCGATTTGCCCGACCCGTCAAAAGAAATTTTTTCTTGCGCGTTTGAGCCGAGATGTCCAAAAAGTAGCGAAATTTGCAAAACGCAAAAACCGCCGACAAACGAAATAAACGGACACAAATTTATGTGTTTTCAAGAGAAATAACAAATTTATTCGATAACGCGATTTATCCATTTTCCGCTTTTTACGCGCCAAAATCCGACTATCGTCTTTATAATTTCTTCCGACAACGCAAACATCAAAACTCCCGTGAGCGGCAATCCTAAAACGTTTTTTGCAAAAAGCGCCATAGGAAGTCCTATTAGCCAAACGCCGCCGATGTCCATTGCGAGTCCGAATTTCGTGTCGCCGCCGCTGCGAAGAATGCCGTTTACGGTGTGCAAATTAAAAGTCCTGAAAGGCAAAATTACCGCGTAAATCAAAATTATTAACGTCGCGACTCTCAACGTTTCGCCGTCAAGTCCGTAAACTTTGGGCATAACGCCGCTTCCGCAAGCCAAAATTATTCCCAAAACTACGGAAATCGCAGGAATAAGTTTATGCACGATTCTTGCGTAAACGTGCGCGAGCGAAAGGTTGTTTTCGCCGATTTTGTTTCCTATTAAAATTCCCGTAGCCGAACTTGTGCCGAAGAAAATTACAAAAAAGATATTAAATATCGTATTCGCCACGCAAAAAGAAGTAAATCCCTGCGTAGAAATCGAGGCGTAAATCTTGTTGAAAAGCACCGTTCCCAAAACCCAGCCCATTTCGTTAAGTAAAACGGGATAATTCGTAAGAACGACTTTTTTAACGAATCCGCGAGGAAACGCAAACAGATTTTTGACAGGAGCAAGCGCGATAGAATTTTTTACGCGCATTATCGCAAAGAGCAAACTTAATTCTAAAAGTCGCGCAAAAAGCGTCGCCAATGCCGCGCCTTCCACTCCCATAGCGGGAAAGCCAAATTTTCCGAATATAAAAATAAAATTGAGCGTCGTATTTGTCGTAAGTCCAAAAACCGAAACTACAAGCGGAATCTTTGCTTTGTGCATAGTTCTTAAAAACCATCCGTACGAAAACGACAAGCCGACCAAAGGAAAAGTATAGCCCGTGATTTTAAGATAAACCGTTCCCAATTCGACGACGGCGGGGTCGGGAGAAAAAAACGAAATTATAGGTTCGGCAAAAATTACCGCGGTAATCGCGAACGCGACGCTTGAAATTACGGTAACAATAAGCGTAAGTCCGATGGTGCGCTGTATTCCTTTTACGTCTTTATCGCCGAAATATTGGGCGACAAAAATTGCGCTTCCCGAACAAATTCCCACCATCATAAGTATAAATATGAAAAAAAACTGATTGGCAAGATTTACCGCCGCAATCGCCGTTTCGTTTATTCTGCCCACCATTATCGTATCGACGATATTTACCATCGACGTTAAAAATTCGTGCAGCGCGACGGGAACGGCAAGCGGCAGCATTTCCTTTACGAAATCGCGCACTCTTACTTTTTTATGATGTATTTCTTGCATAGTTTCCTTAAAAAAATTCTCGTATTTTCGGCGTTTAATGTTTTTATTTTCGGCAAATAGTATTTTATTTCGAGTTAATTTTGAAAGGAATAAAAATATGTTATGCCAATTAGAATTGGATGTGAATAATAAAAAAGAAATTCTTTTTGCGAAAAGTTTTTTCAGTTCCATTTCTTTTGTGAAAGAAGTGAAAATTTTGAAAGAAAAGGAAGTAACAAATCCTGTAATATTAAAAAGAATAAAAAATTACGAAACGGGAAATTCAAAATTGATACCCGTTTCGCTTAAATCGTTAAAAGAAAATTTTGCAAATGCGTAATATATTTTTTGAACCGGACGCGTGGTTAGAATTTGGCTTTTGGCTTAAAAACGACGTTAAAACCGCGAATAAAATATACGCGCTATTGGAAAACATAATGAAAACGCCTTTCGACGGATTGGGAAAACCGGAACCGTTGAAATCAAATTATTCGGGTTATTGGTCAAGAAGAATTTCGCAAGAACACAGATTAGTGTATAAAGTAGAAAACGGAAAAATTGTTGTTATGTCCGTGAAAGAGCATTATTGATTTATCAGAACGAAATGGTTATTTCCATCGCCATTCTGCCGTTGTGAGAAAAACTTTGCTCTTTGCCCGTAATGCTTTGTATTAAATCGTAAAATAGTACCGCGTCTATGTTTTTTGTGAGTTTATATTCCACTTTCGGATAAACGCGTATGGACGTTTCGTCGTAATTACCCTCTTCTCCCGTATGCTCTTTTAAGTTCGGGTCGACATAATAAGTTTTGGAATGTCCAATGCCGAGAGAATAAATAATATCTCCTTTAATTTCAACAACTTGGTCGCGGAAAAGTTTTATCGTGCGACCTCTTTTTCCTTCCACTCCGTAACTTGCCGTCCAGTCGTTTGTAAGCACTTTTTTAAGCGTGGAATGAGTTAAAGTATCGCGCCAAATTCTATTTTCCGTAAAAGACGAATTATAAACCGCAGTCGAATCGAATTTCAAATCGAGCGAATACGAAAGGTCTATGCCCAATTTTTTAAGACGAAGCGTGGTTTTTATTAACGGCGAAAATCCCCACGCTATTTTTTGGTCTTGTCTTATGCTGTCGGGAATTCCCGCGCTGTCGAGAGTTCCCGTTTTGCGATTTTCTTTGCTGTAATTATAACCCCAATCGAGACGAAATATGGAAAAATTTTGCTTTACGACTTCTAATTGTTCTAAAGCCGAACTGCTCATTCCTATTCTTATATCGGGAAACGCGACGGTTGTGTCTAATTTGTTTGTTTCCTGCGTAATAGCGTAATTTCTTCGCCAGCCGAGCGAGATTGTGTTTATGGAAATATCTATCGGCTGCGGAATTTTAAGCGAAGTCGAAACCGAAATATTTTGCGAAGTATTTCGCGCGTCTTCGCTGTTTTTTGGACTGCCTTCTCTGTTTTCCCACCAGTTATTTCTATTTTGCGCACCGCCAAAAGAATTTGCGTCGTCCATATTTCCCGTAACGAAATCCTTAAAAGAACGGTCGTAAAGTCCAAACGAATAAAGCAAAAGATTTGCGTTTGAACTTTCGAGTCCGTAATTCAAATATTCCATATCCAAAAATCTGTTTCTTAAATCCATAGAAGTCCTGTATGTGAAAGTCAGGTTTTCAAATCCTACTTTTTCAAATCCTTTGGCGACGTTTGAAAGTCCTTCGGCAAATTTTTCGTTGTTTTTTATTCCCTTTGAAACGTCTTCAAAAAGTCGGCGAATGTTAAATTGCGTGTTAAAATCAAACGAACTATTTACGCTCGTGTTCATATAAGTCGTATCTTCTTCGGGCAAAGAGGAAGTTCGCTGTTCCATATTTTGCGAATAACCGCCGCTTGAATTTGACGAAAACGTAAGCCAGCGCGTAATTTCGGGAGTGAAAGACAGAGTAATATTCTGATTTCGCCGCTGTTCGCCAAAAAGAACGTTATACGAGCCGTATTCGTCGTCTAAATTTAAGACGGCTTTTTTGGTAAAATTATCTACGCCGCTTTGTCCCCAATCCCTAATAAAACGGTCGAAATTTCTATCTATTCCCATATTGTAATTCACTGAAAGAAAAGGATTTATCGGTTTATAGGTAATATTTAATCTATGCGACATTCCGACTCCTTCGACGGGTTTTTTGTTTGCAAAATATTCTCCCGTCGTATCTATGGCGTCTTGTATGGACGAATAATTTTCGCGTTTGGAATAATTTGCGTCGGCTACGTCAAAAACTACTCTTTCGGGAAGCAAATTCAAACTCATCGTTTTTATTCTTCTCGGCATAGACGCGCTTTTGTTGTCCTTAAACGGCTGCCACGAAAGAGTTTGAAGCGCTTTTGCCGACGGCGAAAAATTATAGTCGAGTTTCATATTATGCTGCTGACTTTTATTTATTTCCGCGTGATATACGCCAAAATCTTCTCTGTTTACCCATTTTTTTTCTACTTCGGGAATTTCTCCCATTCTCGCGAGTAAATCGCTAAAACTCATACGATAATCTATGCCGATTCTGTCGGCAATAAGTCGCGGCGCAACTTTTTCGGACGTTTTGTTTTTGTGATAACCGATATAGGCACTTCTATTCAGTTCGCGTTTTTCGTATTCTTCGGACGGCGTAATTTCGCCTTTGTCGTTAGAATTTGTTAAAATTCTTGAAAAATCGCCGCCCATATCGCGCAAATCGTCGGAGGCGTCGCGAGAATTTTGCAATTTTATATCGCTGTTCGGACGCATTTCAGGACGTTGAAGCGTGGCGTTAATTTGACCTCCCAAAGGAATTTGCAAGCCAAATCTGTCGGGAAAAAATTTGTCTAATTTTATGCTGGAACTCGCGCTCGAATTTAGTTGCGCGGCGTTTTCCTTAAAAACTTCGTCGGACATACTTCTGAAACCCGCGTCGGTGTACTTAAAATCGGCGGCGTTTTCTATAAAATCCGACCAGTTTAATTTTGCCGAAGCGCGCAATGCCCAGCCGGAATAATCGGTAATTCCCGTCGCTCGAAATCCGTTTATTCGGATGTCGCCGTTATATTCGGACGTCGAGCTGTTTTGTATGCCGAAAGCGACCCACATAACGTTTGAAAGCGTGGGAGAAATTCGCGTTTGAGAATAAATTTTTAACGAATCGCCGTTTTCGCCGTTGCCGTTAATGGCGATAGCCGTGTCTATAAATCCGTTTCTTTCGCTGTGTTTGTTGAACCAAGCGACTTTGAGTTTTGTTAAATCCTCTAAATTTATGGTAAATCCTTCGCCGTTCCAACTTCCGCCGCCGCTTCGCGGACCGTTAAGTTTGCGCGTTTTAAATTCGTAATACGTCAGCGAATCGTTTCCGAAGCGCAAAACAAGCCAAACGCTGTCTTTAGCGTTTATTTTTTCCAAAGAATCCGCCGCCCAAAATTTAATTGCGCGATAATTTGACAAATTCATCGCCTGCGAAGCGTCGAATCGCCTGCTTACCAAAACTTCTTTTTTTCGCGGCGTTTTATTGTATTCCAAACGAAGAGAATAATCGACCGACTGTTCGCCGTTTATGGAATCCAATCTTTTTAATCGCGGAGTAGTATATCCGGGCGTGGTTCGGCTGTCCAAAATGCTCGCGACGACCGAACCCATTGTGGAAGAATCGGAATCGTAAGAAGAAGTGGAATCCGAAATATTGACGTTTAGTCGAGTTCTTGCGCCTTCGACGTAAATTTGTTCTCGCCACTGGTTTCCGACGAACTGCATTCCTTCAAATTCCAAAGAATCCGCGTGTCCCGCGATTGTCGCGTTTTCCATTCCCGTCCAAAGCATTCTGACGTGTCTTATAGTCCTCCAATCGGGCTTTCCGTTTGATTTATCGTCGAAAATTTTTTGGCTTGAGTTTTTTGGCTCGGCAATAGTATCGGGTATAAATACGATGGGAATGCGAATATGATACCAACTCGTATCTCGATTTCTTGACGCAACCGCGCCTGTCAGAACTTCGTTTGCTATTTGCGACTTGTCGTGAAAAGGCGAATTTTCAATATTGTTCAAATCTATCGTGTATCTAAAATAACTTGATGAACTTTCGGTGGTCATCATACCGTCGCCGTCTATGTCTTTGCGGTCTACGCGACTGTTGCCCTGCGTTCCGTTTGTGTGTATTCTATTTTGCAAACTGTCGCTGTTGTAAAGTTTCCAATTGTCTTTAGACGGGTCTAATCTCCAATTTCCGAGTCGCGGGTCGTTATAATTTAGAGTGTCAAAATCGTTTCTTGCTAAATTTGGATATACGTAATATTCGTTTATATCGCTTAACATATCCAAACCCAAATCGAGTTCGGGAGTTATTGTGGTAGAAACCGCTTCGGCGTTGTTTGTAAGATTTCCGGAAGGTCTTTCTCCCGCTATTGAAATATCTTCCGACACTTCGCCCAAGTCAATGGTTAAAATCCCTTTCGCGGTTCTTTTTTTTATCCAAAATTCAAAATATCTGTCTTCGCTTCTATCCATAGACGACGAAGAAAATCCGTAACTTATTCCCGCGTAAGGTTTTACGCCCGAGGCGTTTGTGCGCAGATTTTCGTTTTCGGGAAGCGGTTGCGCGACAAGACGAAACGTGGTCATTCTGTCGTTGTATGTTTGCGCGCCGTAAGAGGTTTGTTCGGGCTTATAAATTTCTCTGCGATACGACCTTGAATCGCCTTCCGCCGTTTGATACCAATATTGATGCCATACGGGCGGATTTTGGTTAAAATTTTCAAGCATTCCCTTATCGGGAGCGGCTTTTTGCCAATTAAACTGCGAAAGTCCCAAAGTGTAAGTTCTTGCCGAAGAACTAAAATTGTCTATAAACGCTTCGCCGCCCGATTTTGCGGAATTTTTTGTAGACGAATGCGCGACTTCAAAGTCAAAAGACGCGTTGCTTTGCGCTTCTCTTTCAATAAGCGGAATATAATTTATCGCCGAAGTCATCCAAAGCGGAGCGAAATCCAAGCGCAAATTGCTGTCGAACAAAAAGCGATTGTACGGCTCGGTTCCTACTCGCGGAGTCATTTTTTTCGCGTCCATCAACTGCCACATTACGGTCGTACTCCAAAACGAATTTTGCCCGATTCCCGGAAGATTAAGTTTTCCGTTAATTCCTATAAACGTCTTTTTGTCGAGCAAAAACAGCGATTCTTTTTGATAATTTACTTCTATGGAACTTGCGCCTTTGGCTTTCTCCGAAATTAAAAAAACTTCGCCGTATCCGTATTCTATGTTATAATCGATGTTTCTGACAAGCGTGTCCGCGCCAATCCAAAGACGTTCGGAACCTTCCACTACGCCGAAATCCAAATGAAATCTGTCGCTTATTTTTCTACTTTCCGTCGAAATTCTAAATTTTGCCGTATGAGTTTGAGATTTTGCGTCATCGTAAATATCGGGATTTGTATTGGATTCTCCCATAGTGTTGCCGAGCGCGGGATTTGTAAAAGCCCAATTCCCATTTGCGGCGTCGTTTTCTCCTACGTTAAAATGCGGAATGTACATATAACCGTTTTCCAAATCAAAAATATCGGAGTTTGTTTTGTATAAAATTCCTTTGTCCGAAAGTCCGAGTATATCGGTAAACGCTCTTCCGTTGTTTTCTCCATAAATTTGTCCGTCGCTTGTTCTTCTGTCAATTTTCAAATCGAAATCCGTCGGGTCTCCCGTTCCGACGTAATAAACGTTTCTAAGCATAAGATTGTAAATCGGGTCGTCTATTCTTGACGTGCTGTTTTTAAGCGTCCATAAATTCGTAAGCGCGGTAGTGTGCGTAGTGTCGCGAACCGTGATTGGTCTCAGCGTCGGGTCGCCTTTTGGAAGGTTTTGGTGAGTCGAAATTATACCTATAACGTCGTCGTCGCTCAATCTGCTCGTAAATTGAATCACCCCCGAACGAAAACGCCTGTTGCGATGAATAACGTAATCTTTGCCGTTTTCTAAAAGCGTAAAATTAAACACTTGCGTTTCGTCTCCGTTAATAAAAGCGTATCTTGTGTTGGGATTCGATTCAAAGCCCGGTATTCGTTTATAAATCTGAATGCTGTCGGTGGCGATATTCGGTTCGGTGGCTCCGTTTCTGTATATTTCGTCCAAATAGAAAAATTGATTTCTAATATAATTTAATTCGGTAGTAGAATCCGTCGTTTTGGATTTATTGCGGTCTATCGTTTTGTGCTGCGCTTCTACGTTTTCTATGCTGGCTATTGTGGTGAGTTCGAGCGGTCCCCATTTTGAACGGACTTTTATTCCGAATAAATTTTCGTTGCTTCCCGACGAATATCCCGCCAAACCTTGTCCGGGCATTTGAAAACTTGTTCTTCCAATTTCTACTTCCTGAATAATGTCGTCTTCCAATTCGCCCGGCGTTTCTTCGCGATAGTGAATTTTAACCTGACTTAACTGGTCTTTCGCCTGCTGAAAAAAATCGTCTTCGCTTACGTCGCCTTTTAAGTTTATTTCCAAATGCAACAAACGTCCGACGCTTCCTTTTATGTTAAAATTACTCGTCGGCTTAAAATCGGGAGTAATTTCGGAATATTCGGGATTATCTTTTGTTCCCGTTCCCGTTCTTTGACCTCCGAGATATAATTTTTGCGTTCCCGTTATGGAAAGTTTTGGCGGCTCTTGTCCCATAATTCTTGTAGCCCAGCGAGGCAAATTTGCGGGAACGGCAAAAGAAAGCGCGGGTTTCGACGCCTTGTTTTCCGCTCGCGTTACTCTTCCTTTTTCGCGAACTATCTCGCGCCAAAGCGAATAAAGAACGTATTTTTCCATATCGCGCAAATAATCTTCCATTTCGTCGTAATGAAATTCCCAAAGCGACATTCCCGTAAGTTTGTCCGTTCTCGAAAAAGTTACGTTGCGACTCTCAAAATTGACGTCGAGAGTGTCTTTCATTAAGGACGGCTTGTTGTTGTCTAACAAATCCGCGCGAAACTCCAATAGCGGCGACCCTAAAAACAAATCGTCGAACATATTTCTGTACGTTCCGCTTCCCAGAGTTGTTTGCGCCGTCGCGAAAAAAACGAAAGACAAAACCGCTATAATTGAAAAACATATATTTGGCAAAACATTATCCCTTTTTTGCGCTTAATTTCGCAAGAAAATAATACATTTTCGCCGTTTGCCGCAAAGAAAAACGTCAAAGGTCGCGGTTTTTATATTAAAAAAGAAAATTATATTAAAAAATCTCGCTAAAATATACGCTTGACAAATCGCAATATAGTATATTACTGCAATTAGCGACTAATTTAAGGGGAATTTTATGAGAATATTCCAAAACGTAAAATTTGAAACGCATCCGACGCTTATCGCTTCGTGGCCCGGAATGGGAAACGTCGGGCTTATTGCGACAAATTATTTAAGAAACAAAATGGAAGCGCAACCGCTCGCCGAAATAGATATGAATCCGTATTTTATTCCCGAGGCGGTTTTGGTTCACGAAGGAGTCGCGGATTTTCCGCGAATGCCGACTTCCAGAATTTATTTTTGCCAAAATCCCGACGTTCTGATTTTTGAATCGGACGTGCAAATCGTCGGAAAAGAGGGCTTTGCGATAACAAAATCGCTTATGAGATTTGCCGCCGACGTCGGCGTAAGTCGCGTTTTTACGACCGCCGCGCTTCCGCAAAACATTTCGCACAAAACCGAATCGCAAATTTACGGCGCGTTCACGAGCAAAGAACTTTTAATAGAATTTATAAACTTAAACGTCCATCCGATGAACGAAGGTTATATCGCGGGACTTAACGGCGTTCTTTTGGGCGTCGCAAAATCGCATTCCATAGACGCAGGATGCTTTTTGGGAACAATTCCGCTTTTTGCCACGAATTTGAGTTATCCGAAAACTTCGCTTAAAATTATCGAACTCATAGAAGACATATTGAACATAGAAGTGGATAAAACCGAAATTAACGAAAGCATTGCCATCGCCGACAATCAATTTACCGCGATAGAAGAGCGAATACGCGAATTTTCGGGCGTAATTTTAGGAAACGTCGAGCAACTTGCCGCAAACGCCGTAGAAAGTTTATGGGGTCCTCACGCCGACGAAGCGACAAGCGAAACGGTTCCGCAAACGATAATGGAAAAAATTGAGCGGCTTTTTCAGGACGCGCAAAGCGATAAATCCAAAGCCCGCGCGCTAAAAAGAGAATTGGACAGATGGAACGTTTATGAACTTTACGAAGACAGATTCTTAAAAATATTCAAACAAAAGTAAAAATTTTAATTTAGAAGCCGCGATTCATAATGAAGTGCAAATTGAATTTCGGCTTATAATCGCTCGACATAAAATTCGCGTTCGGGTTGTCGAGTCCCCAAGCGAAATCGAAGCCCAAAAGTCCAATCATAGGAAGCATAAGACGAAAACCGAAGCCCGTTCCGCGTTTCATATCGGTAATGTCGATGTCGGAATATTTTATCCAGCCGTTGCCCATATCGAAAAACGTTCCCATATAAAACTGCTGGTCGACAATCGGGAAACGAATCTCGCCCGAAACCGTAGCCATATTCAGATTTACGCTAATTTCGCCTTCGTCGTATCCGCGAACAATTCCGTCGTAATAAACTCCGCCGACGCTAAATAAATCGCTATATCCTAATTTTGGTCTGTCGATAAAAGAACTTATCATACCGAATTTTGTTTTCGCGCCCAAAACAAATTTCCAAAACAGCGGCAAATACCAATCGTAAGAGACGATTCCCTTAACAAAACTGTAAGTTTCAAGTTCGCTGTTGAAAGGTTCGCCGTTTGTTCCGCCGATAAATCCGCCGATTCTAAAAATTGAACCCTGCGTGGGAAATTGCGGATAATCCGTGTCGTTTCTGGCAATACCCAAATACCAGCGGCTCAAAATTCCTTTAGTTACGATATCTACTTCGTCTCGCAACTCCGAAGGAAGCGACGCGGCTCCCGTGCGATTGTAATCGTAACTTAACAAATGTCGAAGAGTCGCCGAAAAATAGTCGTCGGGCCACTTCAAGCGCCGTCCAGCGCCGTATTCTATACCCGCTCGCGTATAATTATAAAATTCGTTTGTGTATTTTACGTCTTCATAAAAAATTTGCGACGAAAAAGAAGTCGGCGTGTTGAACATCCACGGCTCCATAAATCCTATGGAATAACGCTGTCTTCCTTTGGCGACTTCTATCATAGCGTCGAGATTTTGCCCCGCGCCCCTGAAATTCGGAATGGAAACGCTGAAATTTCCGCCGAATCTGTCCTGCTGCGAATAAGTTACGCCTGCGGAAAATTGTCCTATGTTTTCTTTTTCTTGGACGTTAAACAGCATATCGACGGTTCCGTCGGGATTCATCGCGATGTCGGGCAAAACGTTGTCGAAATAATTCAACTGACGAATATCGCGAATAGAACGCTCCATTCCCGACTGGTCGTATTTTTGTCCGGGAAAAACGCGGATTTCTCTGCGAATTACCTGTTCTCGCGTTTTTTCGTTGCCGCTAATTTCAACTTTGCGAATAATTGCGGGACGTCCTTCGGTTATGGTAAAAATCACGTCTATCGTATCGTTTCTATACTTATATCGCGGCTCTGCGTTCGCCCACAAATAACCTTCGTTTCTATAAACGTTGCCGACGGATTGGCGAGTCATTAAAAATCTCGTTCGCGAAAACGGTCTTCCTCTTTGCATAGTTACAGCCGCCTGCAAATGTTCGGAATCTATAATTTCGTTGTTTAGAAAATAAAAATCGCCGACAAAAAATCTTTGACCTTCGCTAACTTCAATATCTATTATAATTCCTCTGCCGTCTTCGGTGTTGCGCACGGAATCGCGCACAATTCGGGCGTCCATAAATCCTTCTTCGTTATAAGATAAAACCAAAGAATCTAAATGCTGGCGAAAAACCGACGAATTAAATTCGCCGCTGCTGAAAATATGACGTTCTTTGGTTTTGAAGGTTCGGCGCAATTTTCTTTCGGAAAATTCTACGTTTCCGCTGAAATTTATGCTTTCTACGCGAACTCTATCGCCTTCGTTTATGGTAAATTTCAAAATTACAAAGCCCGGAACTTTCGTTTCAATAAGTTCGGTTATAATTTCAGCGTTCAAATATCCTCTGTCTGCGTATGCGTTTCTTATAATTGTTGTAAGCGAGTGGACTCTTGCGTCGCTTAAACGTTCTCCGTGCCTGACTTTTAGCAGTTCGGTTAAACGATTTCTTGAAATTCTTCGGCTTCCGCGCAGTTCCAAAACGTCCATATAAGGATTTTCGACGACGACGATTCTTAAACTTATGGAATTTTCGGTTTCGTTTTCGGGTATAATTTCTATATTTCTAAAACGCTCCGAGCGATAAAGTTGTTTTATCGCTCTGGAAATGTCTTTGTTGTCTATGCTTTGCCCGACAATAACGGGAAGCATTGAAAGAACCGCTCTTTCACGCTCGTTTTGAAGCCCTTCAATAGTAATATTTTCCAGTTTTTTCTGCGCAAAAATATTTACCGATAAAACAAACAAAAACGCTAAAATTATGTATAAACGATACATTAAAATCCTCGTTAATTTTTAGAAAGTATCCCAAATTTTGAGTAGAAAATAAATAATAGCGCAACATAAAAAGAAGAAAAACTATAAAATCTTTGTTTTTTCTTATATTATCCGACAAACGCGGTTTAGGCATAAATTATTTTTGCGTAAAATAATTCGCAAATTATCGAGGGAAAAATGAAGAAATATCTTTTATTCGCCGCTTTTATATTTTCAGGAATTTGTTTCGCGCAGGAATTGTCTATCGAAGAACAGTTGAAACTTTTGGGCGCCGACGATTTTTTCGTTAGCGACGTTTCGCCCCAGCGCGATACGAATGCCGCAAAAACTTCGCAAGAAGACGAAAACGCGCAAAATTCGGATAGTTTAAGTGTTTTTGACGGCGATTCCGTCAGCGCGGGAAACGTTCCCGCAGAATCGGGCGGGCGCAGACAGCCGATGTCTTCGTCTTCCGCTATGATGCCGGGAGGAGGACAAGGTAGACCCGCCGCGACAATAGTAGATACGACAATAAGCAACTGTCGCGAAATTGACGGCAAAGAAATCTGCGACACGACGTTTTCTATAGTTTCCGCCGCGTCCGCAGAAAAAATTTCGATTTTTGACACGGCAAGCGTCGCGGAAGAGCGCACAATAGATTTTCATCGCAATTTGTCGCAATATCGTTCGCCGCAAAAGGCGTTTTTGTATTCGCTTTTACTTCCGGGATTTGGACAGGCGTACAACAAAAATTATTGGCGAACGGGATTATACGCCGCCGTAGAAATAGGAATGATAACGGGCGCGATTTATTTTAGAAAAGACGCGACTAAAATTCGCAAAGAAGCCGAAACTTTTGCCGAAACGCATTTTGATACTACTCAATTGAGAGATTTTTATAAAAAAATTACCGACAAAGGATATGCTAATTTTCCCGATATTATTCGCGATATGGAAGGATTTACGATAGGCAATTTAATTTTCGGTGGTGGTCTCGGCGGAATATTTTCGGACGAATACGAAGTTCTTGTAAACCCCGAAACGAATGATACAACGTACATTCTTGACCCGAACGGTTACGCTTACAAAGAATATATGAAACAATTTAGCGAAGATTTTTACGGCAACATAAAAAGTTATTACGCTACGCAGGGCTGGAAAGACGCAGAATTTAGCGACCCAAATTTTGACAAATACGATATAGATACCGTAGGTTTTCCACCTTATGTAATAATTAACGGACAAAGAGGATTTGGAATTTCAAGCAATCAGCGGCATTTCATATCGCTTATGGACGAAAGCGCAAAACAGGGACGGCGCGGTTCGGCTTTTGTTGTGGGAATATTCGTAAATCACATTGCTTCGGCAATGGACGCTTTTCTTTCGACGATAATTCATAATCGCAAACTTTTGCGAGACGAAAAAGGCGAATCGCCCACGAAAACCGACGAAATTTTAAGCAAAATTTCCATAGAAAGCGATATGTATTTAGACAAAAACGGCGAAATTACTTCAAAATTAGGTTTTGTATGGCGTTTTTAACGGAAAAAAAAATATCTATTTTAATTTTATTTTTCTGCGTTTTTGCGTTTTCGCAGGAAATTTCGCTCGATTTGCAAAATATTCAAAAGACAAAGCAGGAAGAAGTTTCGCTCGATTTGCAAAATATCCGAAAAACAAAGGAAGAATCGGGCGCAAAAGCGGATTGGACTGCAAGCGGACTTAATTTAGTTATGCCGGGAATAGGACATTTTTATTTGCGCGAAAAAAAAACGGCGATTTCGTTTTTGTCCGCCGATATTGTTCTTTTAAGCGCGTTTTTTTATACGAATTACACTTCCGTTCAGCGTTCCAAATCGTCTTTGGGATACGCAAAAATTTACGCGCACACGCAAAGTTCTCGTCCATACGACGACGTATATTGGAGTTATTTGGGCAATAAAAGTTTTATGCGCGCGCAAGATTTAAACTGGGCTTTTCAAAATAATCGCGAATTTGAAAAAATGTATATTGACGAAAGCGATTTTTGGCATTGGGACAGCGAAGAAAACAGAGACGAATACGCGGATATGCGACAAAAAGCGCAATATTTCAAAACGGCTTCTACGTTAGTTTTGGGTTCGCTTGCGTTAAATCGGCTTGCGGCGTTTGTTTCGGCGAGAGTCGCGACAAAAAAATATAACGAAAAAATGTTTTCCGCGCCAATAATCGCTCCGACCGTTGATACGGAAACAAAGTCCGTCGGCGTTTCGTTTTTATTCGGAATTTAGAAAAAAAGACAATATTTTATCTATTATTTAACCGATTTTAACGCGGACATCACTGATTTTTTGCTTACGACGTCGTAAAAAATGACGGGATTTGTAAAATCGTTTCCGTCAAAAACAGCCATAAACGGAATACTTTTTGAATTTAATTTTTTTTGCAACTCTTGCGCGGGAATATTTTCGTTTGTCAGGTCTGCGCTTAAAGCCAAAATGTTTTTTTCGCGCAAAATTCGTTTAATTTCTTTGGTTTCATAAACCGTAATTTTGTTATATTTACAATTTAAGCACCATTTCGCCGTAAATTCTATTATTACGCTTTGTCCGTTTTTTTGCGCTTTTTCAAATAATTCGGGAGAAAATTCCGTCCAAACAAGATTTTTTTTGTCTTTTTGAAAAAAATTGTCCAAATGCGCCGAAAAAAGCAAAAAAACCGCAAATAAAAGCAAAATTACGCCTAAAATTCGTTTTATAATTATGGAATATTTTCCAATTTTTTGCGAAATTTTTACGCCGCCAAAAATACTTAACAAAATATACGGTGCGCTCATTCCGATGCCTACCGCAGAAAAAACCGCAAAAACCGCGTTTGCGGAATTGTCTATCAAAGCCCAAGTGAAAATCGCTCCCAAAAAAGGTCCCGAACACGGAGTCGCCAAAATTGTCGCGCAAATTCCGCGAATAAAATTTCCCAAAAGCGCGCTTTTGTCCTGTTTTCTTTCTAAATTTGCAATTTTTTGGCTTGGCGAAAGCGTAAATATGTCAAAAAGAAAAAGTGCGCCGATTATCATAAATATGGATAGCGCAGTTATGAAAATAGGATTTTGAAACTGCTGCCCCCACCAAATTTTTGTTTGAACGGCGACTATTGCCAAAATCAAAAACACAAAAATTATTCCCGCCGAAAAAGATAAACTTCTTAAAAACGCCGTTTTTTTGCTTACGTTTTGCGAAAACGACAAAATTTTTATTCCCAAAACAGGCAAAACGCAAGGCATAAAGTTTAAAATTATTCCCGCAATAAACGCAAAAAATAACGCCGAAAAAAGCGTAAAATTTCGTCTATTTTCTTTAATTGAAAATTCCAAAAATTCGCTCGATTCTTCGTCTGAAAATAACGGAAAATTTTCGGCGTTTGCGTAAATTTTCATTAGTTTTTCGCTAAATTTTGCGTCGTTTGGCGATATTTCAAGTGTCTTAAAAAATGGTACGCACGAAACATCACAATAAACGCCGCTTATTTCTATAAATGTGGACGAAAAATTTTCTCGCAAAAAAGCAAGAAAAACAATCGCTTCGTTTTCCCAAGCCCAAACCCACTGGTCAGGCGGCTCGTCAAGCGGAAGAAACTTTTTTGGAACGCTTTTTTTTGCGAATAATATATTATCCGTTTCGTCAAAATTTATACTTAAATTTTTGCCGACTCCCGGACCTTTCGGGTTAGAATAAAGGTGATAATCCTGCGGAATATTTATAGTGATTGCGGCTATTATAGTGTCGTCATTATTAAAAAAAGACACTTCAAACGAAAGTTCGTTTTCGTCGGAAAAATTAAAAGATTCAAAAAACGCGAATACCGTCGAAAAACAACAAAAAAGCGCAAGAAAAATAATTTTCTGCGCTTTAATTTTTGCGTTTTTCATAAACAAATTTTTTAACTTACGCGGGTTTTACGCGGGGATAATTCTCGCGTATTTTCTGTCGTCGGCTTTCTTAAAGAAATCAACTTTTCCCGTTATTTTGGCAAAAAGCGTATGGTCTCTGCCCATTCCTACGTTTTGTCCCGCGTGAATTTTTGTTCCGCGCTGACGAATAATAATGCTTCCCGCGCTTATCAATTCGCCCGCGTATTCTTTAACGCCCAAACGTTTCGCGTTGCTGTCGCGACCGTTTTTTGTGCTTCCCTGACCTTTTTTATGCGCCATAAATATTCTCCTTACGCCGCTTTAATCGACGTTATTTTAATTTTCGTAAAATCCTGACGATGCCCGTTTCTTCTTTGATAGTCCTTTCTTCTGTGTTTTTTGACTACCAAAATTTTTTTTGCGCGTCCGTGTTCTACAATTTCCGCTTTAACGACAGCGCCCGCAATTTCGGGCGTTCCGACGGTAGTTTTTTTGCCGTCGCTTAAAAGAAGAACGCCGCCAAGCGTTATCTCTTGTCCGACTTTTCCTTCTACAAGCGGAATGTCAAGCGTTTCGCCTTCGCAAACTTTGTATTGAAATCCGCCTTGTTTTACAACTGAAACCATTTTTAAGTTTCTCCTTATATCCAAAAATCTTTTAATTTTCAAAAATTACACGCAAAAAATATTATTTCGCCGCGCAAAAAAGCAAGTACTACAAATGTTTTTCCGTAATATTTTCGTCTTGCTCGCCCGAATGTATTTCAAATTCGTCTTGTTCCAAACGCGGAGATATTTCAAAAACCAACTTTATTTTGTGATTTTTTTCTAATTGTTCTTTCAAATCGTTTCTTTCTACGTAATCGAAAAGCGATTTTGAAACCAAAATTTTTATTCTCGACGACTTTCCATCTTCCGCAGCCGCTCTGTGAAGCCAGCGGTCAATTTTGGAAGCGACGGATTTCGTAGAAAATATTCTTCCAAGACCATTGCACGACGGGCAAATTTCCGTCATAAGTTCGTTAATTCCCGCTCTAACGCGCTTTCTCGTCATTTCCATAAGTCCAAAACGCGACAAATCGCCGCAAGTTGCGCTTGTGGAATCGTTTTTGAGAAGTTCGCGCATTTTTTGCTCCAAAGCGGTTCTGTTTTCCGCTTTTTTCATATCGATAAAGTCCACGACAATAATTCCGCCGATGTCGCGCAGTCGAAGTTGACGGGCAATTTCTTTTGCCGCTTCCATATTTACGGCAAAAACCGTGTCTTCAAGCGTGTTTTCGGAATTGTTTCGTCCCGAATTTACGTCGATGGCAAGTAGCGCTTCGGTTTTGTCGAAATACAAATATCCGCCGCTTTTAAGCCAAATTTTACGTCTGTGCGATTTATCCAAATCGCGTTCTATATCGTAAGCGTCAAAAAGCGGCGCGCTCTGCTTATAAAGCGTAACGCGATTTTTCATTTCGGGCGCGATTTTATTCAAATACGACAAAATTTCCTGATAATCCTGCTTATCGTCGACAATAACTTCTTCCGTGTCTTCCGTAAATAAATTGCGAATTGAAGACATTACTATGTCCTGCTCTTTGTAGAGTAGGCACGGTTCGTCGCCTTCTATGGATTTTCGCTGAATTTCATCCCAATCGCCGACAAGTTGTTTAAGTTCGTTGTAAATCAAATCCTCGTCGACGTCCAAACCTATTGTGCGCACAATGCAACCCATTCCTTCGGGAAGCATATCGCGAAGGATTTTTTTGAGACGTTTGCGCTCGCGTTTGCCGTGACTCCTTTTGGAAATTCCGATATTGTTGTTATCGGGAACGAGAACGGTAAAACGTCCCGCAAGCGAAATTTTCGTCGTAACTTTCGGACTTTTGTCGCCAATGGGTTCTTTGGAAATCTGAACAAGAATTTCCTGTCCTTCTTCGAGCAGATTTTCTATCGCAAATTCGTTAAAAGGTACTTCTTCCTGCGCGACTTCGCCTTCAACTTCGCTTTTTTCGCCTTCGATTTCTTTCTCTATTTTGTCGATATTGGCTTTGTCGCCTTTGTTTTTTCCGTTTTTACGCTTATTTTTGCCTTTATTTTTGTCGTTTTTGTTTTCGATTTCGGCGACTTTGTCTATTTTTTCGTTTTTCTCGTCAACGTTTTCTATCTCGCCTGTTTCGGTCGGCAATTTCGGGACAAGGTCAAGTTCTATGTCGTTTACATTCAAAAACGCATTTTTGCTTATTCCTATGTCTATAAAAGCCGATTGAATGCTGGGAACTATCTTTTCTATTCTGCCGCGATAGATGTTTCCCAAAATTCGGCAATCGTCGGGTTGTTCGACAATATATTCAACCACTTTATTTTCTTCAAGAACAGCCACTCGCTTTTGCGTAGCGGTCGAACTGAACAATAATTTTTTTATCATTAAAAAAACTCTCTCTTTTCGTCATTAAAACAATTTCTTTTTTACAAAAAAGAATAAAAATTTCGGCAAAAATAACTTTTGCCGAAAAGATAATGCGAAAAAATATTAAAAGACGCCTTAATTTTTATTTGCAACAATTACTTCCTATCGCGTTAGGCGCTTCTGGAAGGTTCAATTTTGCCACAAGTTTTTGAGCGATGTCTCTAAAATCATAAACATTTTTTCCGTTTGCCGAAACAGAAGCGACAATTTGCGACGTTTTAATATCGACAATTCTTACGTCCGCTTCTATTAAGTTTTGCGCTCTCGTTAATGTTCCGACGACAGCCCATTCGGCTCCCATAATTTTCGCCTGATTTATTTCTTGCGCTTCGGTAAGTTGTTCGCCGTCTTCGTTTGTTTCGCCCGCGTTTGTTTTTGTTTCGCTATATTTTAGTTCGCTTTGCGAAAGTTCAAGCATTTGACGTTCCAAAACGATAAACGCATTCGTATTTACAAGCGCGGTCGTAAGCATCGCCGAAAGCGCTTCAAAATTAGAATACGAATACCATTGTCCTTCAAATCCGCTGTGAATAAGCGGGAAAACCGCGATTTTCTTCTTTTCGCCCTGAACAAAAGCCGCCGCTTTTTGACTTTGCGCTTCTTCGTAATTTTTTACCGCTTCGTTAATATTTGTCATAGTTGCGCCGAGTTGTATCTTTTTTACTCCGTCGGCGACCGCGCCCAATCTGTCGTTAGCCGCGCCCAAATTGGTAACGCTTCCCGAATAAATTTGTTTGCCTTTGTCGTCGGATATGGAAATTTGCGCCGTAACGCTTGAGCGCACAAATGTTCTTTGCTTTGAAAGTCCTTCAATATTTTCTTTTGGATTGTCGGAAATTTCAACTGAAACCTTAAAACAACCGCAATCGTCGTTTAATATTCCGTGACTTGAAAGCATTTCTTTTGCCGCAGATTCTATTGCCGCCGCGCCTTTTCTCAAATCGTTAGAAAGAGAAATCGAAATTTGCGCGGGCAAATCGCGAATTTTTACCGTATACGAAAACGACGCGCTTGCGGAATTTTTTACGCCTTCCAAATCGACTTTCGCCGTATATTTATAAGTTCCGCGCAAAGTCGGCGCTTTTGAGTCCAAAAAGAAATAAACTGAACCGTTTTCGTCCGAAAAAGCGGTCGCCGTCTTTTTGTTTTTGTCGTCGAAAAGCGAAATAGAAAGATTTTCTATCGCTTGTCCGTCAGCCGTAACTTTTGCCGAAAGCGGTTCGGTAGAAATTTCTCCCGCAAAAACCGTTTGTTTGTCGCCGCCGCTCGCTACGATTTTTATGGAATTGAGCAAATTCGCGAGTTTTCCGTCAATATCTGCGCGGGAAACGGGAATTTCTTCTTTTGCCGTAAGCGCGGTCGCGGCGGAAAGCAAAAGTCGTTCGCTTTGAATTGCCAAAATTTTCTCTTTCGCCGAGTTCAAAAGCGAAATTGCCAAAGCAATCTTTTTGTCGCTAATCGCTTTATCCGCTTGAGCGTTTATAGTTTTCAATTCGTTTTGCAATTCCGTGATTTTTGTTTTTTGAAAAGAAATAAACTTTTCTTTTTCTAAAATTGCAAACGCATAATAGTTTTCTCCGCGAACCGAAGTCGCAAGAATTTCCACTCCCGTAATGTCGCCGACGACGGAAATTCTGTTTCTCGCGCTAAAAAGCGAAGAATCCGTCGAAGCGTTATTCGACGTGATAGAAAATTCTTTGGAAATCTGCTCCGATTTCACGGTTGTAGAAATTTGTCTGCGAATTTCGATGGTGGCGTTTCTGCGCGCCGAATTTTCATCGTTTCCCATACCGACTGCGGTAAAATACTTGTTTACGGGATATCTTATCATTTGCCCGCTTTCGACCCATTCGTCGCCCATTTGCCGCGACGGGGCAGGTTTTGTCGCCGCGTTTACGGATTGTTTGTTTGAAGCCGCGCTAACGGATTGCGCCGCAATGATGGCAGTTGCCAGTAAGATAGCCGAAAATTTTTTCATAAATACGCTCCTTAAAAGTTGATTTTGGGGGTAAAATAATATATTGCGCGAGTAAAAAAGTAAAAATTGCAAATTATTTCATCCCTTTTTATACGCTTATTTGATATTCGGTATTTTATTTTAGTAACAAAGAAACCTAAAAATCGCGTTTTTATTTTATTTGGTTAATTTGTTTTAGAAACTAAATGTTTTGGCAAATATTATATTTATAATGAAAAGGAGCAAAAAATGATAATAGCAAACCCTATATACGACGCGACGTTCAAACGGCTTTTGGAAAACGATAACGTCGCAAAATTTCTTATAGGCACAATTTTAGATTGCAAAATAATATCTCTTGAACCATATATTCAAGAGCGTACCAAATTTGATAAAATAACGGGGCAACTTACGCTTTACCGAAAAGATTTTTCCGCGACGATAGAAACCAAAGAAGAAGGCGTAAAAAGAGTAATAATAGAATTGCAAAAAGCAAAACAATTAAGCGACATTTATCGTTTTAGAGAATATTTGGGCGCGGAATACGTAAATTCAAAACTTCCGATAATAGCAATTTACATTTTGGGCTTTAATTTATCTGTAGACGCCCCCGCTTTTGTCGCTTATCCCGAATGTAAAGATTTACGGACAAAAGAAAAATTAAACGTTCACGATAGTTTTGTCGAACATTTGACTCACAAGTCGTATTTTGTGCAAACCTGCAAGATAAAACAGAATTTAAATACCGAATTGGATACGCTTTTATCCGTATTTGAGCAAGAAAACTTTGTATCTTCGGACAAAACTACAAAAGATTTTCCCGTTGACACTAACTATCCTGAAATAAAAGAATTGTTGGATATTTTACATTACGTCGCGGTGGATAAGGACGCGCGCAAAGAATTGGACGAAGAATTATATTATCAGCGATATGTAGAACAAACATTCGGCGAAAAAGACAAAGAACTTGAAAAAAACAAAAAAACTATTGAAACTCTGCTTCAAGAGAAAAAAGATTTTGAAAATAGAAACAAAGCAAGCGCAAAAAAAATGAAACAACGCGGAATGTCCGCAGAAGAAATATCCGAATTTACAGGACTTTCCAAGAAAGAAATAGAAAATTTATAAAATATCAAAAAAAATTATTTCATCACTTTTTTATACGTTTATTTGATATTCGGTATTTTATTTTAGTAACAAAGAAACCTAAAAATCGCGTTTTTATTTTATTGAGATAATTTAATTGATTGAGTATTTTTTTGTTTAGCGCATTCCTGTCGTTGCGCTACCAAATAATTAAAGAGCGCGTCTACGGTTGGAAATTCCGCGTCAATTTCATCTTTAATCGCTCGCGTACCCTTTATACAATCCCAACGAAAAGTATCGTCGTTATTCATCATCATAAACCCCCATATCTTTTGGCGAACGAATTTCTAATTGTTTGTATCCGTTTTTTATGTTAATGGAATTATAACCTTTAATTCGCTCTACATTAACAATGTGTTTAAAATTCCAACTTACTAAAAAATCAACGCCGTTAATTGTTGCCGTCGCTATATGAACGCAATCGTCCGTACTTGTTGCGCCGACTACTTTTTCTTTTATGTATTCACCCGCTAAATCCTTACATTCCTGCGATACCTCTACTAACTGATATTTTATGTCTTCCAAAAGATTTTTTACGTTTTCGGGCGCCTTTTTCAGTTCGTTTTTCGTTAGTTCAGAGATAAAAACATTATATTTTCCCGATTTTATTTTTTCAAAAAGCAAGCGGGTATCCTGCATAAATATATCGTCGTAGTATCCGCCGATTACAGACGTGTCCAAATATAAGGATGATTTTTTATTTATCATTTTTCCCTCTCGTTTCTCTTTCAATTTATAATTAAAATACTATATTGCCGCATACAAATTTCAGTGTTTTTCAATCTCCCCAAAAAATTTTCACTTTTTTCACTTTTACTATTGACATTTTAAAAAAAATGTTGCATAATATATATGAAAGGGAACAATGCGGCGAATTTTTATAAAAAGAACCGCGTTTTTAAATTTTTTGTTAATTTAAAGGAGGAAATAACTGCAAGCAGCAGAATTCTAATAGTAGAGTAACTTGTTCAACATTTAACAAAGGAGTATGTTATGAGCAAGAAAAACGGTTTCACACTGGTTGAACTGATGGTTGTTATTGTAATCATCGGTGTTTTGGCGGCGGTTGCCATCCCTAAAATGATGGCGGCGACGAATAAGGCGAAAGCGGGCGAGGGTCCGCAGTTGTTACGTTCCATAGCAAGTATGGAAGCGGCGTACAAGGCAGAAAACGACACGTACATCTCTGCAGATGCAGCGGAAAAAGGTCCCGCAGAAGGAGCGTGGAAAGGGCTTGGTTTTGACCAAAATCCTTTTTCAAGGTATTTTACGTTTTCCGTTACGGGTGGAGCAACCTACAAACCTGATGGCGATTATGCAGTGAGTGAGTATAAGAATGAATTTCTTGCTACTGCTGCGTTGAGCGCTGGACTTGGCGATGCGGTTGCAGGTACAGACAATCTTACTATCAATGAAAAAGATGAAAGAGTAGGAACTGATAATATCAAGAAATTAGTTCCGAATTGGAAGTAAGCGTTCAGGTTTTTGCTTTGAATTTTTGAAAAAAGAGAGTCGGAGAGGTTTCTTCGGCTCTCTTTTTTTGGGGGTTATTTTTTCATTGCGCGAATGCAAATTTCTTTTTGGCTTCTTCGAGGGTGTGTCCGCTTTCTAGAAAAGCAAATATTTCCTGCCTTTCTTCTTGTCTTCCTTCTTGTCTCCATTCTTTGGCTCTACCTGTTTTAATCGCCCAATCGTCCAAAAATTTCATCGCTTTTCTCTCTTCTATCGTCATCTCGTCTACCTCCTTCATTATATCTATATTCGCCGTCCACAGCGAAAACATTACTTCTCTTAACAAATCGTTATCGCGAGTATCCTCAAATTTTTTTACTATTTCTATTCCCTCCGGAATAGTCCAGTTGTCCCGTATAGAACTAATAAGCCAATCGCTTTGCGCAAGTTCGGAATTAACCGCCAACTGCATTGCGGGAATTTTACCCGACGACTTAATATAATAAATTCCACTATGCTTTGCCGATACTATTTTATATTTTCTTTCATTTTTTAATATCTCAAACAATTTTTCAGGTCTCTTTACCGTAACAAACGTTATAGTTGCATCGTCAAATTTTACAGAATTTTTTGACAAATATGCGTAAAAATAACTCAAAACTCTGTCAAACGCTTCTATATTTAAAATATCCGTCGGTCCTTTGAACTCCAAAATATTATGTTTTCTGAAAAATTTCATTACCGCGTTTTTAATAACAACGTCTTCCAAAAGTTTTATAACTACAATATCGATTCTCATCGGTTCTTTGTATAATTGATACTCGAAAATTATTTCCGTTTTGTAGTCGCGAAGAATAAATTCAACTATTTTTACAAACCATTGCGTCCATTTGTTACGCTGTTTTCTTTGTTTTGTTTCTTTTTTCATATTAAAACCTTTGCGCAAAAAAATTATTTTTTCATTTTTTCTATTTGCTTTTTCAAGTTTTCTATTTCTTTGTTTTTTTCTGCAAGTTCTTTGTCCTTTTCAAAGAGTTTTTTGTCTTTTTCCGCAAGTTTTCTGTCCTTTTCGCCAAACATTCCTTCCATCGCTTCCTGATAATATTCTTCCTTGTCCAACTCATCCCGCGC
>WRFX01000010.1 GCA_009787445.1 Chitinivibrionia bacterium
CCCCCCCGCGAATTTAGCGGCTTAAATTTTGCAAACTCAAACTTAAAATATTTTTCCCAATTATTTCTTTTGAAAATCAAACGCGGTTTTTTATCGCGCTTTTTCTATGATTATTATAACGGGTTACATTTGTTTTTTACTTTAATTAAGGAGTTTTGCAACTATGAAAAAATCTTACGGAATGAAAAATTTGTCGCTTGTCGCGACTTATGCGGTTGTTTCCTCTATCGCTTGCTTTGCGCAAGAAATTAGCGATGAAACTGAATATGGCGCGTCGGCTGAAGTCGCGCAAAATTATCAAGTCCAAACGACCGCTCAAAGCGGCGTTTTACTGAAAGAGGCGGGGGCTTATCAAAGAAAATCAATAGCGTTTACAAACTTTGTTATCAGCAAAAACAAAGAAATTCCGCAAGAATGGGAAAACGAGTTTGTTTCTATTTTGCAAAATCCCGTCAGAATGATGAAAAGGTTTGACTTCAACAATATTCCAAACTCGACTGCAAATAAATTTTTCGCGCTTCCCGCATCGCTTTCTATTGAGGATAGAATGACCATAGCGGTCGTTCCGTCGGTTTTGGCGGCTGTGGACGCGGAAAAAGAAATTCGCGCCGTTAAAATACTTTCCGAGCAACAAAAAAATTCTTTCATCACCGACAAAGCCAAAGAATCGGGAATTACCGAAGACGACATTAAAGCGGTTATGAACGCGGCGTATATTTTTGCGCCGATATATAACGGATATTCGGACACTTCTTATAGAGAGGAATACTATTACACAAACGATAAGGGAAATCGGGTGGCGACCACCAGAAGAGTGTATGAATTATCTTTGTATGGCGGGGCTTATTGGTGGAAAATAGAAAACGACGGCGCAAATCCGCCAAGCATTAAAATTCTCGCCCGCATTGAAACAAAAGGTTCGGGAAGATCATATCCCGACTCGACGCATAAATATCCGCAAGGATACAAATACGAGGCGTTTCGTCAAGCCGCCAGCCAAGGGCTGACCGGACAAATTAGAACCGCGACGTTGGATATTGCCGATTTTCAATATACGGGACAAATATTAAATAAAAATATAAGAAACGTCGTTATTTCGCTCGGAAGACCCGAAGAATTAGTCGTCAACGATATATTTCGCTTTTACGAACAGCGCGAAAACGCAAGCGGAAACGTTACTTTGAAAAAACGCGGATGGGTTATGGTAAAAAAAGTCGGAGAAAAAGCGCGCGGACTTGATTCCACTCAATCGAAAGCGCAAATTATTTCGGGAATTCCCCACGTAGGCGCGGTCGTGAGAGAAGTGCCGCTTGCGAAGAGTGAATTTGAAATCGGATTTGGAATGACTCCGTTTAGAATGGACGACAAAAAACAAAACGAAAGTCAGCGCGAATTTGACAAATATTACAAACAATTGGAAAATAAGTGGAAAGATGAAGGACGTTCCACAACAGGCGAAGATTTTAGAAGGGAAGTCAATTCGTTAAAAGACAAATATCTTTACGACATACAAGGTTTGAAAGTTTCGAAAATGTACGGACCGGAAATAAGAAGTCGTACAAATCTGGCGAGCGCCGCAAAAAAAGAGAGCGGTTCGCAGTGGTTGTTTAGCACTTTCTCTGCAAAACCTTCATTCGGATTGTCGGAGAATACCGCGCGGCTTCGTTTTCATCCCGATATGAACAAAGAAAATTTTAACGATGAAAGAATAGAATACGAATTATACGGATTATTCAGTTTGGAATTGGAACTTGCGCTCGCCAAAAGAATATTCATAAGACGTTTGGCGCTTGTTCCCGAACTTGGTTTCGGTTTCAATGGGGTATGGTTTTTAGGAGGATTGGAAGAACTTGACAAATACGGAGAAAAAGTGGAAGAGCCGACATACGATATTACGATTAGAAAAGGCGGTACCGTCGGATTAATAAGTAAAATGGGAGTAGAAATCGCGCTTGCGCCGAATTTTTATTTGGGCGGTTCAATCGGCTATAATGCGTTTACGAAAGGCGGCAACGAATGGAAGACAGAGTGGCGCGACCATTCGGAAAACGAAAATAATAAGGAAAAATACAAAGACGGACCCAAAGTAAATAGCGGCGACGATTTGAAAACAAGCGGAATGACTTGGTGGACTTACGTTTCGTTCACTCCGCGACCTCGCGCGAGAAACCTAAAAGGGGAATTTGTGATTAAATAACGGGCGGCAATATAATTAAACATAAAGGGAAACTGCGGAATAAAATTTCCGCTTTCCCTAAAATAAATTCCTAATTATCTTCAAGTTCGCCGTCTACGCCGATGGGTCTTAAACCCTGATGTCCGACGGGCGCGGCTTCAAATTCAATTTCTTCGTCTTCTTCGCTTTCGTCTTGAAAACACATCGATTTAATAAACAAATCGCGGCTTTCTACCATTTTTTTCGACAAATGTTTGCGTTTGCCGAAATTTTGTTCGCTTGTTTGTCCGCGTTTGTGTTTTTCAAACATTTCAACAATGTCGACCTGCGGAATTTCTTCAATTTCAAACATTTTTTCCGCGCCGCTTTTGCAACCGTAATTTATATTCGCGGAAAAATCGCCGTTTGTAGAGTCGGCAAAAATATCGTTTTTTTCAAAAATATTGTCTTTTTCGCCGATATTTTTACTCGAAATCGTGCAATTATAAAAAATATTTTTTGTCGCAAAAGACGCGGTTTTGCTTTGCGAAAAAATAATTTCGTCGTTTTTGTCCGATGAAAAAGTATTTTCCAAAATCAAAACGGGCAGCGTATTTTCGCCGTCAAAATCGCCGTCGAAAGTTATTTTTGAATTTATAAAACAATTTTCGCCTATCGTCGCGTCGTCGCTGTTTATAATTACGGCGTTTTCGCAATTTTCAAAACGATTTTCAAAAATTTCGTTTTCAAATCCGAAAGCGTTTATTACGGCGTTTTGCGTGTTTTTGAAAATATTTCCGTATATTTGCGTTCCGCTTATTTTAATTTTTACGCCCGTTTGGCAATTTTCAAACAAACAGTCGCAAACTTCGTGTCCGCCGAAAAGTTCGCTTATATTTTCGTCGCTTCCTTCCATTATCGCGGTTTTGCAGTCCTTAAACCGACAAAACCGAATCGACGAATTTTTTGAATTTGCCAAAGTTTTTTCTTCGTTTTCGTCGACGCTTTGCGAAATCATAACCGCGATGTGTTCGTTTGTATGTTTTGGGGCGCAAAATCCGCAATTTTCCACGACGTTGCTTCCTCCGCCGCTTCCGCCGAAAAACACCGCGCACTCCGAAGTTTCTCCGCATTCGTCGAAAACGCAATCCTTTACGCTGTTTCTTTTGCATTCTCCTATCATAGAGATAGCGCTGTTTATCGTTTTTCTAAACACGATTCCTTTGATTACGAAGTCCTTAACCGAATAAAAATACCATTCGCTGTGCGTTATTACGTCTTCGGCGTTTTCGTTAAAAGCCGCTATGGTAATGGGTTCGTCAAGCGTTCCGCATAAATCGCGTACGACTAATTTTTCATCGTAAATTCCCGAAAAAAGCACGATAACCGAGCCGGGAACCGCACTATTTAGTGCGCTTTGAATTTTTAAAAACGGTTTTTCAAAAGAGCCGTCTCCGTCGAAATCGGCTCTTTCGCTTACCCAAATATTTTTTTCACAATTTTTATCAAACATTTTTTATATCTCTTTAATTTTGGTTTTTAAAAGTTTTTCTATAACGTCGGGAGCAAGCCCTAAAAGTCGCAAGCCGATACTGTCTTTTGGGTCTATCGGATGTACCTTTACGTTGCTTTCGCCGACAATGGTGATAAGCGCGACGGGAATTATTTGAACTCCGCCTCCCGTAGCCGCGCCGCCTTCTTTTTTTCCGCTTCCGCCCGCGGCGAATCCGCAGGAAATTTTTGAAACGGGAATTACCGTAGTTTTTCCCGAAACGAACGGTTCGCCAAAAACCGTTTCGCTTTTTGCGATATGTTTAAGTTCCGATAAAAGCGATTGAATAGTATCGTTAACCGACATAATATTTCTCCACAAAGCGTTGTTTTAATGGGAAAATAATATTTTTCCAAAGCGAATAACCGAAAATTGTTCTTATTTTTTAATTCCCGACTTATATTTTTCCAAAAAAAATTTTGCGCGATATAAATTTTTTGGAAATAAATTATGGAATTAAACAAAAAAATCACAAAAAACAAAAAAAAGTTCGCTAATGTACTTTTCCCAAAAGTATATTTATAGTGGTAATTGAAAATTAAATATTTATGTTATATAAAACAATGAAAGGGGTAGTCAGTAATGAGAAAATTTTCCCCGCTGATTCTTGCGATTGCGGCGCTTTTGACGCTTGCGTCGTGTAAAAAGGAAAGCGGCTCCACCGCGACGACTCTGTCGGACGCATTGGCTCAGGCGATGAACTACGAAGAAAGCGACGACGCGGGCAACGCCAAAATAGAAGCCGAAATAGCGCGGCTTCCGAGAGAAGAAACGCTTTATCTCGTAGGATTTCAATGGTCGCCGCCTTATTCGTTTAATCCGCTCGCCGGTTGGCCCGATTGGCCCGCGCGACCGGAGTTCAATTTAATGTACGAGCAATTGACGGCGTTCAATTCGATGACCGACGAAATAGTGCCGTTAATCGGAAGAGTGGAGCAGGCAAACAACGACTTCGTATCGGTAATTCTCAATCCTTCGGCAAAATGGAGCGACGGCAAACCGCTGACCGCGGCGGACGTCGTTTTTACTTATAACCTCAACTTGAACAGTCCGGACGCGCCTTGCAGTTACATAAAAGGGGTTATTAAGGAAGTTAGCGTCGATACTTTGAGAACGGACGATTTAGTGGAAGAGCGCTTGTATTTGTGGGTTGACAAGGAAGACAGGAACAATCCGCTTTCGGTTTTGGATTTAATTTCTACCGTGCCAATTTTACCCGCGCACGTTTTTGAACAACTTATCAGGGCGGCTGGCGGAAGCGTTTCTACCGTCGCGGGCGACCCGATGACGAGACCGCACGTAATAAGCGGACCGTACAATTATTTAATGCACTCTAACGAGAAAATCGTCGTAAAAAGAAGAGACGATTATTGGGGCAACAACGCGCTTCACGACGGAAAAATGCCCGCGCCGAAATATGTCGTTCACCCGATTTACAAAGGAAACGACCACTCGTCGGCTGCGTTAAGAAAAGGCGAATTGGATGTTTCGTCCAACTTTATGCCGAGAGTTTGGCTTAAAAAGACCGTAAATACTTGGTTTGAAGGCGAACCGTATTTTAAGCCCGGCGCAATTCCGATGTTTATCATCAACGCGACGAATCCTCCGTTAAGCAGCAAACATTACAGAAGAGCGATGGCGTTTGGCATCGATTACGAAAAAATTAAAAATTTGGCGGTTTCGGGTTATACGACCGACTTGCAACCCGGCTTAATTATGCCTTTTTCTGCGGAATCTGCGTATTTCAGTCAGGAAGAAGTCGATAAATACGGCGCTTCTATATTCGACCCCGAACGCGCAAAAGAAGAGTTGAGATTGGGCGGATTTAAACCGCAGTTCGACAAAAAAGGAATTTTGCTAAACGTTATAGGTCCCGACGGAAATCCCGTGCCGACAGTCGGAATAATGTGTCCTTCGGGCTGGACGGATTTTGAATTGGTCGTTAAAAACGCCGTCGAAAGTATGCGTTCGGTCGGTATCGACGTAAGAGAAAATTTCGTCGACGGTTCAAAATATTATTCGGTAATGGAAACGGGAGATTTCGATTTGTATTTCGATACGCCCGCGTCTATGCGGTCAAAATCGACGCCTTGGTCGAGATTTGAAGTAATTATGAGTTCGAGAAATTTCAGACCGATAGGACAAAGAATGCAAAACAACAAAGGACGCTGGAATAATCCCGAATCGAGCGAACACATTTCGCAAGTAGATTCGCTTCTTAACGCGATACCGCTTATGGAAAACGAAGAACAAAAGAAAGAAGCGTACAAACTTTTGAACAGGATTTATATGGAAGAACAGCCGACTCTTCCCGTGCTTTACAGACCGGAAGAATACTATGAATTTTCCACAAAATACTGGACTAACTTCCCAACGGAAAAGAATCCGTATGCGCCGCCGAGAATGCCGGTCGCGTCAGCCGGAACTCGTATGCTTTGGGAACTTGTTCCGACAGGAGGTAGATAATATATGCTTAAAAATCATCCGACAATAAGATTTATTTTGCAAAGAGGAATTTGGTATTTGCTGACGTTTTTCGTCGCCGTTACCATAAATTTCTTTTTGCCGCGTTTCGGCGCCGACCCCATAGATTTGATTATGAGCAAGCAAAAAGGGGCGACCGGAAAACAGGCGGAAGACAAACGAACCGCTTATATGAAAGAGTTCGGTTTGGTAGACCAGCAAAAAGTCGCGGTAACCGTTAACAGAGAAATTTTTGTCGACGGAAACAACAAACCGATTTCTTACGAAACGCTTTCAAAAAGCGGACTTTTGGTCGAAGACACGCTTACGCAGTTGTGGAATTCTACGTTTTCGGTTACGGATTTTGCGGCTCTTCAAAACGCGCTAAAAAAACTAAACGAAAAGAAAGGGCTTAAACTTCCCGATTGGATTGACGTTTGGGGCGGTTGTGAAGAAGTAGAAATAGACGACGAGCGCGAAGACAATTACGAATGTTTGCCTGCTTGGGGACTTGAAGAAATTTTGAGAAAAAATTTAACCGCGTCCGAAATTCTTTCTCTTCCCGGAATAAACATCAATATGGGAGTAAAAGTTTATTCGGCAAACGCAAACGCTTTGTCTGAAAAACTCGGCGGATTTTCGCTTGTGTCCGAAGCGTATTTGGTTAAGGAAAAAAGCGGCGAATTAAACATTTATCAATATAACGGAGACACGCAAAAACCCAGATACGTTAAAATCGCCGGCGCAGGAAACAAAGTCGACGACGGCAACGTAAGTTTTTTAATCGGCAACGAAGTTCTCTATAACAAAGCCGAAAACGAACAGGACGAAAGCGTACTTACAATGTTGATTCCGATTCGTCGCTCGCTGTTTGGACAATATATTCAATATTTGGGAATGATTGCCCGCGGCGATTTGGGAACTTCGCTTGTAAGATATCCGCAATCGGTCGGAAATATTGTATCGAGCGCGGTTCCTTGGACTATCGCGTTGCAGTTGCCGGCTATCCTTATCGGCTGGTTTTTCGGTAACACGTTGGGAGCACTTGCGGCTTATAAACGCGGACTTTTCGATAAAATATTATTTCCCTGCGCGCTTCTTACAAACTCGATTCCTATGTTTGCCATCGGTATGCTTTTGGTTTATGTTTTCGCCGAAGGACTTGGAATTTTCCCCGCAAGCGGAGGTTACGCAATAGACGTCGTGCCGGGCTTTACGATAGCGTTTATAACGTCGGCGGCTTATTATTACATACTTCCGTTTCTTTCGCTTTTTCCTATTTTTGCGAGCGGTCAAGCGACGGGTATGAGAACGATGGGAATTTACGAATTGGGAACGGGTTATGTGAAATACGCAAAAACGCTCGGAGTTTCGGAAGGAAGAATTTTGATGTATATTTTCAGAAACGCTATGCTTCCGCAATTAACGGGTTTGGCTTTGGGGCTTGGAACAATGATAGGCGGTGCGCTTATTACCGAAATGATATTTTCTTATCCGGGACTTGGTTCGGCGCTTTTAAGCGCGGTGCAGACAAACGATTATCCGCTTATTCAAGGCGGGGCGTTGCTTGTTATGATAACAGTTCTTGTAGCAAATTTAACAGTGGATTTACTTATAGGGTTCTTTGACCCGAGAGTAAAAGCCGGATTGTCGGGAGGTTAAAATATGAAATTACTTAAAAACTTGTTGAAAGAGCCGGCGTTTGTATTCGGCGTGTGTTTGTTTTCTCTTACGATTTTGCTTGCGTTATTGGGACCGCTTTTCGTGAAGATAAACATAGGTTCCGAATATTTGCCTTATATTCAACCGGGAAGCGAAGGTTTGGCGCTGGGCTCGGACCACGGCGGGCGCGATATGGTTTCTATGCTTATAAGCGGACTGCAAAATTCGCTTTACGTCGGATTTCTCGCGGGAATTATCGCGACGACTTTGGGAACGTTTTTGGGAGTTTACGCGGGATTTAAGGGCGGATTTATCGACAACTTTATAAATATGGTAACCAATTTATTTTTGGTAATTCCGTCGTTTGTCGTGCTTTTGCTTATTTCGTCTTCGCTTGAAGGCGGACGTTCCTTGCAACTTATCGCGGTGATTATCGGATTTACGATTTGGCCCTGGACGGCGCGTTCTGTGCGAGCGCAAACGTCGTCGCTGAAAAGTTCGGAGCATATAAATTTGGCGAGAGTAAACGGCGCGGATACTTTTTGCATTCTTACAAAACATATTCTGCCTTATTTGCTTTCGTACGTGTTTATGGTGTTTATTATTCAGGTTGCGTCTGGAATTTTGCAGGAAGCGTCTATAAGTATGCTCGGTCTTGGACCTTACGACAGCGTTTCTTTGGGAATTATTATGAACGACGCAATGAGAAACGAAGCGTTGGGAGACGGAGCCTGGTGGGCTTTTGTTCCTGCAAGTATGCTTATCACGTCGATAGTGTTTGCGCTTTACGCGCTCAATACGTCGATGGAAGGCGTGTTTAACCCGGCATTACGTAAATAGGAGAAAAAATATGTCAATATTTGAAGCAAAACATTTATCTCTTCATTATCTTACTCGTTTCGGCTCGAAAGTGCACGCGGCGGTAGATATTTCTTTTGAATTGGAAGAGGGAGAAATTTTGGGTATTGCCGGCGAATCGGGCTGCGGTAAAACGACGCTTGTAAGCGGACTTTCGGGAATGTGTATTCCGCCGCTGAATTATACGTCCGGCGAAATTTTTGTCAGCGGACAGCCGCTTATAGGAAGACCGCTTGAAGATATTCGCGAAAACGTGCTCGCAAAAGAAATTTCGATGATTCCCCAAGGCGCGTACAACGCGCTTAATCCTACGAGAAAAATTAAGGATTTGGCTATGGACGTTCTTAAAAGCCACGAAAAGGGCAAGGCGAACAAAAAAGAAATGTACCAGCGGATTCACAATCGTTTTGAACTTTTGGGACTCGATACGGACAAAGTGCTTAATTCTTATTCGGTGCAACTTACGCCGGGAGAAAAACAGCGTTCCGTCATAGGAATTTCGACTTTGCTTAATCCGAAAATGGTTATTGCGGACGAGCCGACGTCGGCGCTTGACGTTACTACGCAAAAACAGGTTATCGGGGTGATTTTCGACCTTTTGGAAAAGAAAGTTTTCTCCACGATGATATTTATTACCCACGAATTGCCGCTTTTAAGGCACGTCGCCGATAGAATTGCGGTTATGTACGCGGGTGAAATTGTTGAAATGGGAACAAGCGAACAGTTGGTATTTTCGCCGAAACATCCTTATACGCAGGCGCTTATGAGCGCAATGCTTTCGGCGGAAGAGGGCGCGAGAAAACGCAAGCCGGAGGCGATTGAGGGCGCTCCGCCTAATCTTGCGGAAGAAATTGTAGGTTGTCGTTTTGCGCCGAGATGCAAACACGCGACCGACGGATGCAAAAAAAATAAACAGGAAATCCGTATCGTTGATAATCGTCAAGTGAGGTGTGAAAATGCCAAATAAAAATGTAATATTTGAAGCGAAGGATCTCGTCAAAGAGTTTGGACACGGAAAAACGCACAATGTCGTGTTGAAAGGTTTGAACTTTGAAATAGAAGACGGCGAGATTGTAACGATAGTAGGCGGCTCGGCTTGCGGAAAGTCCGTCGTCGCAAAGCATCTTTTAGGATTTATGCAGCCGACAAAGGGAGAACTTTTTTACAAAGGCAAAAAAATTACGAATCAAAGAGACCATTGGCAGACGGTTCAGCCGATTTTTCAAGACCCGTTTTCCGCCTTTAATCAGTTTTTCTCGATTCGTTCGCAGTTGGAAGATTCTTTTAAGGTTTTGTATAAACGTCCAAGCCGCGCCGAAATAAAAGAAAGAGTAGACGCGGCGCTTCTTGCGGTTAACGTTATGCCGAGCGACTTAAAAGAAAAATTTCCGTTTGAATTGTCTGGCGGACAAATGCAAAGAATGCTTTTGGCGAGAATTTTTGCGCTTAAACCGCAGGTTCTCATCGCCGACGAAGCGACTTCGATGGTGGACGCGTGCGTGCGCGCAAATATTTTGGATTATCTTATGAAACTCAAAAAAGAGTTGAATATGACCATCGTATTTATTACGCACGATATCGGTTTGGCGTATTACGTTTCCGACAGAATTTTTGTTATGCACGACGGCGGAATCGTAGAACACGGAACGCCCGACGAAGTTGCGCTGCATCCGAAAAGTAATCACACTATTCAGTTGTTGGAAGATATTCCCGATATTCACAAGGACTGGATAAAACGAAAAAGAGCATAGATTTTTTTAATTGGCGGGAATTTCCCGCCTTTTTTATTTGTGAAATAAATTATTTTATGGTAAAAAAATACCAAAAAATAAGGAGAATCTATGGACATTACGCAACTTAACGAAAAAATTCGCGAGCAAAGCGCGTTTACTTCGCTCATTCGACAGGAGATAGCAAAGGTCATCGTCGGGCAAAAAGATATGGTTGACAAATTACTTGTCGCGCTGTTAAGCGGCGGTCATATTTTACTTGAAGGTTTGCCCGGACTTGCGAAAACGCTTACGATTTCAACTCTTGCCCAAATTATAAATACGGGTTTTAAGAGGATTCAATTTACGCCCGATTTACTGCCCGCCGATTTGATAGGAACGATGATTTTTAATCAGAAAAACGGCGAATTCGTAGCGAAAAAAGGACCGATTTTTTCTAATTTTATTCTTGCGGACGAAATAAATCGCGCTCCTGCAAAAGTTCAGTCGGCGCTTCTTGAAGCGATGCAGGAAAAACAGGTAACTATCGGCGACACGACTTACAAACTCGAAGAGCCGTTTTTGGTTATGGCGACGCAAAATCCTATTGAACAGGAAGGGACATATCCGCTTCCCGAAGCGCAAGTGGATAGATTTATGCTTAAAGTGAAAGTTCCGTATCCAAGCCGCGAAGAAGAATTGGAAATTTTATCCAGAATGGGCAGCGGCGATATTCCGCAAGTTGGAAAAATTACGGACGCAAAGGCGATTCTTAATGCGCGAAACGCGATTAAAAACATTTATATGGACAAAAAAGTCGAGGAATACATCGTCAATTTGGTATTTGCAAGCCGCGAACCCGAAAAAGCGGGAATCGTCGATTTGGCTGGACTTATCGAATACGGCGCAAGTCCTCGCGCTACTTTGGCGCTTACCAAAACCGCAAGAGCGAACGCGTTTATAAACGGACGCGGATACACGACGCCCGAAGACGTGAAAGCGGTCGGCTTCGACGTTTTGCGGCACAGAATCGTCCCGACTTACGAGGCGGACGCCGAAAATGTAAGTTCGGAAGATATTGTGCGTAAAATTTTCGATTCGGTTTTAGTGCCGTAATTTCGCAATTTTTCAAAAAAACTTGCGCGACGGTTTTGGCATATAATATTTTATGCCGTGAATTTTAGAAAAAACTTAAAAAATTACAAGGAGTTATTTTGGTAAGTATTCGTCTTGCGCGCGGCGGAAAAAAGAAAAAGCCGTTTTATAGAATAGTTGCGGCGGATAGTCGTTTTCCCCGCGACGGTCGTTTCCTTGAAATTCTTGGGTATTACAATCCTGTTGTAGAACCGAAAGATTTGAAAATGAATATTGAAAGAGTGGATTATTGGGTCGGCGTCGGAGCAAAAATGTCGCAAACGGTAGAAAATTTACGTAAAAAAGCGCTGGAAAAGAAATAAGGTTAAACTTTTGCGTATAAATTCGGACGATTTTGTAGCCGTCGCGACAATAGGCAAACCGTTCGGCTTGAAAGGCGCGTGCGCTTTGTTTGCGATGGGAGAAACGCTTGTAAATTCCGATTTTCCTTTGAAACTTTGGGCAGGAAACGCCGAAAACGCAAGGGAAATAACTTTGCTTGAAGTAAGCGGCGAAGGCAATAATATTCGTTGCGTTTTTGAGGATATTTGCGATAGAGACGGCGCGGATTTATTGAAAAATAATATTCTCTATATAGAAAAAGAACGCTTGCCTAAATTGGAAAAAGACGAGTATTATTTTCGGGATTTGATAGGACTTTCGGTGGAAAGCGACGAGTGCGAAAAAATAGGAACGATAAAGGAAGCGTTTAATTATCCGACTACCGACGCGCTTGACGTTATTTTGAATAACGGGCGCGTGATAACGATTCCTTTTAAGAAAGAAATTGTGAAAAAAGTCGCCGTTTGCGACGGTAAAATAATCGTCGACAGCGCGAAAATAGACGAGTTGATGTTTTGATGTTCTTTGACGTGCTGACTTTGTTTCCGAATATGTTTGACGGAATTTTAAGCGAGAGTATTTTGTCGCGGGCAATAAAAAACGGCTTAATTTCGGTAAAAACGGATAATATTCGCGACTATACGACCGACAAACATAATACCGCCGACGATGAAGCGTACGGCGGAGAACCCGGAATGGTAATGAAGCCCGAACCCGCGTCGGCTGCAATAAAAGCGGCGAGAAAAAGGCATAGCGGCAAAAATTTTTTAGTAATTTATATGTCGCCGCACGGAAAAGTTATGGAACACGAAACGGTCGCAAGATTGGCAAAACTCGACGGGCTTGTGATTTTGTGCGGACATTACAAAGGAATTGACCAAAGGGTCATCGACAAGTATGTGGACGAAGAATTATCGCTTGGCGATTTTGTGCTTTCGGGCGGGGAAATTCCCGCGATGGCGTTAATCGACTCGGTGAGTCGTTTGGTGGACGGGGTTTTGGGAAACGGCGCAAGCGCGTCTCGGGATTCGCATTACGACGGACTTTTAAGCGCGCCGTGCTTTACGAGACCTGAAATTTTTGAAGAAATGAGCGTGCCGAGCGTTTTGATTTCGGGAAATCACGCGAATATTGCAAAATGGCACGAAGACGAAGCGAAAAGAATAACCAAAGAGAAAAGATTTGACCTTTGGCAGAAATATGAAAGTAAAAACAAATAAAAAAATACCTTTGGAGGTATAAAGTGGATTTAATTAAACAGATTGAAAAAAGTTATCTCAGAGACGCCGCAAAGACGGAATTTTCGGCGGGAGATACCGTAACTGTCAGTTATCGCATTCAAGAAGGCGGTAAAACTCGTATTCAGAAATATACGGGAGTTGTTATTCAAAGAAGAAACGGCAAAGGAATGAACGCGACTTTTACCGTTCGTAAAGCGTCGGCAAACGGCGTTTTTGTCGAAAGAATTTTTGCATTAAATTCCCCGCTTATCGAGGCGATAAACGTCGATACGAAAGGTCGCGTCCGTCGCGCAAGAATTTACTATTTGAGACAGAGAACGGGAAAATCCGCAAGAATACGCGAGTTGAAAATGCACGATTCCGATACGGAGGAATCAGTAGTATCGACAACTCCGGCGGCGGAAGTTGTCGCGGCTAAATCGGCTGTTCCCGAAACTTCGGCTAACGATGCGGACGTAGCGACAACTGAAACGGCGAAAAAAGTAAAGACGGAAAAAACTCCCGCGCCCGCGGCGGAGTAAGCGTTAAATATCTTATCGTTTTGAAGAGAAACCGCAAAAGGTAACTACAATTTATGAATACAAGCGATTATCGTCCGAATGTTTGCGTTGTCGTACAACATCCTGAAACGGGGAAGTTGCTTTTGTGCCACAGGTGCGGTTTTTTGCCCAGCGAAGGTTGGCAATTTCCGCAAGGGGGGATAAATGAAAATTTTCCGCTTGAACAGGAAATGCGGCGAGAACTTAAAGAAGAGGCGGGAACGGACGAAGTCGATATAGTTGCCGTTTCTTACGGAGAATATTTTTACGATTTTCCCCCGCACGTTTACAGAAAACGCGGCGGTTTTAAGGGGCAGCGGCAAAAATGGGTGCTTGTTCGTCTGCGCGATGAAAAATTTGTAAACGTAAATACCAAAAAACCTGAATTTGATTCATACGAATGGGTGTCGCCTAAAATTGCGCTAATGCGCGCGGTTGAGTTTAAGCAAAGCATATATCATCAGGCGCTCACCGAGTTGAATGTGTTGTGAAATTTTTATTTGCCCGCCAATTTATCAAACGAAAATTTATCTATATTTTTCATAAATTTGCCGCGATTTTTCGGCTCGGCGCAAAAACGAAACGCGCCGTATTAAATTGTAACGATTTTTAAGCAAAAAAAAAGCGGGGATTTCTCCCCGCCGTGCCAAAAACAAAATTATAGCAAAAATTTATTTTACCATAATCTTTTTTACAAGATTCGCATTTGTGCCTTTGACTTGAACAATCGCTATGCCTTTTGCGAAATTTTTGTTGAGCGGCAATGCGTTTGCTCCTTGAACAAGATTAACTTTCGTCTGCGCAAGCATTCTGCCGTCCACGCTATAAACCGCGACGGAATAATTGCCCGTTGCCGGAACCGTCAGATTAAGCCGTCCGGACGCGGTAATTCCCGTTATGGCAAAATTAAACGATTTTACCGAATGCGTTTTTGCGATGGGATTTGCTCCTTCGTTTCCTTCGTTTCCTTCGTTTCCTTCGTTAAACAAGTCCGCGTTTCCGTCGATAAAATTTTGTTTGTCTTCGTCGTTCAAAAGGGTTGCGCCAAACATAAATCTGGATTTAATGCCTTTATATGCGTCGCCGTCAGCCCACTTTTGCGACGAAACTAACGACCTTGCCTCTTCATACGGAATATTGAATCCCGCCGTAAAAAGTTCCTGCTTTTTTTGCAAAGACGCATTTTTTGGCATAAGACCATATTGCGTTATCTCAAACTCCGACGGAGTAGAAGCGTTGAAAGTATAATCCGTAAAGTTTTTTTCATCGGTAAAAATATTTATTCCGTACGCCTTATTATTTTTCGAACCAATCTCGCTGTAAATTTTTACTATGTCTCCTGTTTTAACGTCGTAGTATTCTATTCCCGTCGGCGTTTTAACGTTATTTGGATATCCTTTGAAATGCACTCTGCTTGCGTTGCGCAAAACTTCTACGCTTACGCCGTTGTTAGCGTTACCGGCTGACATCGAGAAAGGATAACTGCCTTGACCTGACGTACGGACGCTTAACTTTCCCGCTATAGCGTCGTATCTTATAGTTGATTTGAACCATTGGGATGAATAATCAGGATTGCTATTGCCATCCAAGCCAATTACTTCGACCGACATCGCGTTTGCCGCCGAAGTGGCGGCTATCTCTTCGTATTCAACCGTTTTCAACGTCTTTTCGCCGCTTTTTATTGCAAGATACTCGTAATCGTATTTATAAAATCCCGTCTCCGCTTTTGGTACCTGTATATAATACGCGCCTATCGGCAAAGACGGAATCTCTACCTTGTTCGACGTAATTACCGTCTCGAAAACAGTTTTCGCGCCGTCTTTTATTCTTAATTTTTTACCATTTATGACGTTTAAGTCGTCTATGTTTATCGTAATTTCGGCGGTTCCGCTTAATCCGCGGCTGTCCTCCGGCTTAATTAACGAAATACTTCCGTATAATTTTTCGGCTTCCGCTACCGTCTGCCATTGCGAGCCGGCTAAACGGTCAAGAAAGTACGCTATCCTGTTGTCTTCTTCGTAAGCGTACGCTTTCGCCATAATCGACACGCTAAAACCGAACGCTTCAAGATACGGAACAATATTTACGTTAGCCGCTTTGTCGAATGCCCGCGCGTTCAATTCGGCTAAACTCAAGTTTTGTCCTTTCGCGTGTTCTTCTCTGTTGAGACGCTGAACAGCCGCAAATGTATTCTGCGCGCCGGCGACTCCGTTTCCCGCGGCGTCGTACATCGCTACAAGCGTATGAAGTTTTTCCCTTAAACCGAGCGAACTGTAATCCGAAAATATTCCGGTTCTTTTTGCCGTTATCGTTTGGTTAATATTTTCTACGGGAGTATTTCCGTAATTAAAAAACCACGACAATTTTCTGCCTTCCGTCGTATTTAAGTCAAGGTGCGCCGCCTGATAATAATGCGCCAAAACGTTGTTTATTACGTCAGCCATCCAAAGTTCTTTGCTGGTTTGAAAACTTCCTTCGTAGCCGTGTCCGAACTCGTGAAGCACAACCCAATTGAGAACTCCCAAATATCCTAAATTACTGCCGCCGTTTAACGCGTCGCGTTGAGACATTGCGGTAATACTTCGGGTATAATACGCGCCTCCGGCTCCGTCTTTTTGCGGCACTACGACAAATTTGGTATGAACAAGTTTATGATTCGGGTTTTCGTCGTCAATATCAAGACCGTTGAAACGGTTAAATTGCGCGCAGAAATCCGCGTAAAATTCCAGCAGTTTGTCTAAATCTTCCATAAATGTTATCGGATAAGCGTCTTTGTCATCGACGGACGGCATAAGTAACGCGACGGAATTTCCAATAAGACAATAAGGATTTTTTGACGTAGACCATCCCGCATAAAACGCATAATTGTCGTCTTTGTAGTGAAAATAATCCAAACTTTTTACGCCGCCGGAAATTTCCAATTCCACGACGATAGATTTAACGTCGTCTCTGTGCGGAGTTAAGATAAAAGGTATTCGTCCGCGATTGTGTCCGGATGGCGCGACAGGCGTCCATACGAGCGTTTGGTTTTCGAGGTTTTTACTTTTGTCGGTATCGTTGGCGCCGCCCGTAAATGCGTTTATCGTTATCGCGTCGGAGAAGTTTGAGACCTTTTTTATCGTAAGCGTCGAATTTAGCGGCATATATATTCCCAAATGCTGTCTGTCCTGATTGTCGCCGCGATAGGAATTGGCTACCTGTATCTTCTGTATAGCGCTTTTTGGCAAAGTATAAACCGTCCGTTCCACTTTTGTCGCAGAACCAGCCGCGCCTACAATTACGGGAACGGTAATCGTTTCGGTTTCTCCCTTACTATTCGTAACGGAATAAGTTACGTTTTTCGTTCCCGTCGACGAAGTATTTACATTCACCGCGTCGGTAGTTTTTATAAGATGCGATATGTCGCCGTCGTAGTCGCATCTTGCAAAAATTCTATACATCGCGTCCGTTTTTACGTTCACCGTCGTACCTACGGGAACGCTTATTTTAGTCGCTCCGTAAAAAATAATGTCGGCAAACGAAAATGTCGCCGCGAAAATAACGGCTAATATCGCCGTTTTTAATTGATTGTTATGGCTAATCGTCATTGATTGCCTCCTTTTATTAAAATGTTTAACTTTATTGCGCCAAAAACGCAATTTCTTTTATCGCGAAATAAAACGCAAAAACTTTCTTTGCAAGAAAGCGATAATCTTTTTAGATTTTTTTTGTAAATTTAGATTTTAAAAAACGCAAAAACTTTATTTTCGCAATGCTGCGTAAAAAAGCAATGGTTTTTTAGATTTTCTTGAAACGGGGGATTGATTATATATATAGTATAATACAAAAATTCCATTTTCGCACAAAAAAATGAAAATTTGTTAAAAAAAAGTAAAAATTTATTGCAAATTTTCAATAAAATCTTCGCCCGCGATTTCGATTTTGAGTTCTTTTGCCTTGTCTAATTTGCTTCCCGCGTCTTCGCCAACAATCAAAAAAGACGTTTTTTTACTAACCGAACTTGCGATTTTTGCGCCGTGTTTTTCAAGGATTTTCGACGCTTCTTCTCGCGTAAATTTGCTTAAAGTTCCCGTTAAAACTATTGTTTTTCCCGTTAATTTTCCCGAATTTTCGCTTATTTCTTCTGAAAGCAAAATTCCGTATCGCTCAAATTTTTCAAATAATTTTCGATTTTCTTCGTTTGCAAAATAATCGATTACCGATTTGGCAATTTCTTCGCCGACGGAATCGATTTTTATAAGGTCGTCAAATTTCGCGTTTGCTAAATTTTCATAATTCTTGAAATTTTGCGCAATAAGTTTTGCCGTTTGATTTCCCACAAACGAAATTCCGACGGCGGAAATTACCTTTGAAAGTCCCGCGTTTTTGGAATTTTGTATAGCCGAAAACAAATTATTCGCCGATTTTTCCTTTATTCCGTCCAATTTCAAAAAATCGTCTTTTGTCAAGGCAAAAAGAGACGCGAAATCCGAAATTAAATTTTTGTCTATCAACTGTTTTATTACTGCCGGTCCCATTCCGTCGATATTCATCGCGTATTTGGAAACAAACCATTCAAACGCGGCAAATTTTATTGCTCTACATTCCTTATTTGAGCAGCGAATCGCAACTTCGTCGGCGATTTTTACAATTTTACTCGCGCAAATCGGACAAATTTGCGGCGTTTCAAAAATCGTTCCCGTTTTGCTTATAACTTCTACGACTTTTGGAATAATTTCGCCGCTTTTTTCTACTTTTACCACCGCGCCGACGTCAATTTCAAGACGAGATATTTCGTCAAAATTATGCAAAGTCGCGTTGCTTACGGTAGTTCCCGAAAGTTCGACGGGCTGCAATCTCGCGACGGGAGTAATAATTCCCGTTCGTCCGACCTGCAAATCGATAGACAATATTTTAGTTTGCGCCTGTTCGGGTTCATACTTAAAAGCCATAGCCCATCTCGGCGATTTTGCCGTCGCGCCGACTTTTTCATAAAAACTTAATTCATTTAACTTAAAGACAATTCCGTCTATCGGATAAGGCAAATTTTTTCGTTTTTCGCGATAATCGTCAATAAAATTTATTATTTCGTCAAAATTTTTAAGCGCGGCGCTGTGTTCCACAACCGAAAAACCGAGTTGCGATAATTTTTCCAAATGTTCAACTTGCGTTTGAAAAGTGGAATCGTCCAATAAATAATACGCGAAAAACGAAATTTTTCTTTGGGCGACTTCTTTTGGCGAAAGCGATTTTATCGTTCCCGAAGTGGTATTTCGCGGATTGGCAAAGGGCTCTTTTCCGCTTTCTTCTATTCGTTTGTTCAGCGCGGCAAAATCGTCGAAACGCATATATAATTCGCCGCGAACTTCAAAATTATCGCTTCTTTTTACTTCGAGCGGAATGCTTTTTATCGTCTTAACATTCGCGGAAATATCGTCGCCTTCTATGCCGTTTCCGCGAGTTATAGCCCTTGCGAATTTTCCGTTTTCGTAAATTAGCGAGCAGGAAACGCCGTCTATTTTCATCTCCGCGCAAACCGAAATTTCTTTTGTTTCGCACAAATCATAAATACGATTTAACCATTGACGGACGTCGTTTTCGTTGTAAGAATTATCTATGCTCATCATTGGAATTTTATGCGAAATTTTTACAAATCCGCCCGTCAAGTCGTTTCCGACTCTGGAACTCGGCGAATTTTCGCTTTTTAAAAGCGGAAATTTTTCTTCCAGAAATAGCATTTCTTTGTAGAGCGAATCGTATTCTTTGTCGGACACAAGCGAAATTCCTTTGCCGTAATAAGACAAATCGTATTCGTTAATTTTTGCGTAAAGTTCGTTTAATCTTTCTTGCGACATTTTTTTTATTCCTTAAAAATTTTCGTTGGGTTTAATTTGCGAAATATTTTGTCGAAAACTACGACTATAAAAAAGCCGAAAATCGCGCCGAAAATCGCAAAAAATATGGACAAAATATCTTCGGAATCTATTCCTATTATGTACGAAATATGATAAAAAATTGCCGAAAACAAAAGCGGAGTTAAAAAAACGGTTGTCGCGGCAAGTCCGTCGTTTATTTGGCAACTTTCAATTTTTACAATGTCGTTTATAGCGACGGCGCACGCAAAATCGCTTTTTGAATAATCTCTTATAATTTGCGGAGAATACGTTTGACAAGCATTGCAACCTTTCGCTTTACAAGCGGAAGGCAGTTCTTTTGAAAATAATTCAACTTTTATTTTTTCTTTGCCGATTTCAATAATTTTTCCCGCGCGCGGCGCATATTTTTTCCACATAATTTTCCTTTTTTTGTTTGTTTTTTGGAGCAAAAATAATTTTTGCCACAAAAGAAAAAATGCGGATTTTATATCGTCGACAATCCGCTTATAAAAATATCGCCGTCGAGATTGCGCACTTCAATTTCGCTTAATTTTATAGGATAATCAATAGAAAGCGGATTTTTTAACGACAATCCGTCTTTCGCAGCGCCGATAATTTTTGGCGCGTAAAATAAATAAAAACGATTGACCGCTCCGCATTCCATAATCGTTTCAATAAGTTTGCTTCCGCCTTCTACAAGCAGCGAATCTATTTGCTGTTCCCCCGCAATTTCCAAAAACGACAAAAACGAATCTATATAATCGGTTTTTCCCGTCGCCCAAATTTCAACGCCGTTTTTGTCTTTTTCGATATATTTTTCGTTAGAATTAAAGACAATTATCGAGCGATTTTCTTTTGCGTTTTGGCAAAAAAACGAATTTTGTCCGACGTTTTTGTCCGATGAAAATACAATGCGAACGGGATTTTTTGCGTTTGGAATTCCCCTGACTGTTAATTTTGGATTATCGGCTATAAGCGTATTTTTTCCGATTGCGACGGCGGAGTGAACCGAGCGAAGAAAATGCGCGGATTCGCGTGATTTTTCGTTTGTAATCCATTGCGATTTTCCGTGAATATCGGCAATTTTGTTGTCGAGCGTCATTGCGAGTTTTACCGCGACAAACGGTTTTTTATGTTGAATATACCAAAAAAAATCTTCGTTTATTCGTTTGGCTTCGTTTTCGCAAAGTCCTATAAAAACTTCAATTCCCGCTTGCCGAAGTTTTTTTATTCCGTTTTCCGCGACGAGCGGATTTGGGTCTAAACACGCGGCGAAAACGCGCTTAAATTTCGCCTTTATTATAGCGTCGGCGCACGGCGGAGTTTTGCCCCAATGACTGCACGGTTCAAGCGAAACGTATAAATCCGCGTCTTCGCACAAATTTCCCGCTTGTTCTATGGCGTTTATTTCGGCGTGATTTTTACCGGCGGGAGAAGTCGCGCCTTTTCCGACAATTTGTCCATTTTTTACGATAACCGCTCCTACGGCGGGATTCGGCGCGGTTTTTCCTTTGACGGATATTGCGCATTCAAGCGCGATTTTCATAAATTCTTCGTTCATAGTCGTTCAAAAATACTATTTGGCGCGTTTGTACGCAAAATAAAAAATTGTCGAAAATAAAAAAGCGTCCTCCCGAAAAATTCCAAAAACAGTAAAAAAAGCGATTTTACTCAAAATAACATTTTTTGTACCACTTTTGTATTGCAATAAATTATTTTTCGCTTACTTTTTACCTAAAAAATGGTAAAAATGATTTTTGTTGGGGTGTCGGCAAGCGGTTAAGCCTGCGGGTTTTGGTCCCGCCATCGAGGGTTCGAATCCTTCCACCCCAGCCATTTTTATGAAAATAAATTTTTTTGTTTCTGGGAGGAACAAGTGGATAAAGTTAAATTGACGGCTCGCGTTCGCAAAGGCGCGGGAAAATCATATACCCGAAAGGCAAGAGCCGCCGGATGGATTCCCGCCGCTTATTACGGTTTTGGCGTAGAACCGATTAAATTGGAAGTAAACGCTCACGAATTTAATTTGATTGTTTCAAGAAAACAGCAAAACAAATTGGTCGAACTCACGGGCGAAGGACTGCCAAAAGAAGCGATTGCAATAATTCGCGAAAAACAAAGAGACGTCGTTGTCGATAGCGTTTTTTATCACATCGATTTTCAAAAAGTCGACGGCAAACGTCCCGTTAAAGCGAGAAGTTTTTTGAAATTGGTCGGAAACAGCGAAGCGATTAAAACGGGCGCAATCTTAAATCAGGCGATGTACGAAGTCGACGTAGAAGGAATATCGGACAAAATTCCCGAAACCGTAGAATTGGACATAAGCAATCTCAACGCGGGCGATTCGGCGGTGGCGGGCGACGTAAAACTTCCCGACGGAGTTCGTTTGCGCACTTCTTCGGCGAGAGTTGTTGCGCGGCTTTTGGGAAAAACAAAATAGTTTCGTAATGTAAATGCAAGACGTTGAAATACTGCTCGGAATAGGAAATATCGGCGCGAAATTCGTCGGAACGCGGCACAACGTCGGTTTTGTCATTACAAAAAAATTTGTTGAGAAACATAATGTTATCGCGGAAAAAAAGTTTGAAAACGCAAAAGTTTGGGAATGCGAGTTTTTAGACAAAAAAATAGTCGTGTGCCATCCGACCACTTACGTAAATAATTCGGGAGTCGCGGCGAGAGAACTTTTTGCTTTTTACGGAGTAACCGAAGAAAAACTGCTCGTAGTCGTAGACGATATTAACTTGAAACTTGCGACTATGCGTTTTAGAAAAAACGGCTCGGCAGGCGGACACAACGGATTAAGGTCGCTAATCGACCATACGTCGCAAGATTTTGCCAGATTGCGTTTTGGAGTAGGACCGCTGCCCGAAAACGAAGTGATTATCGAATTTGTTTTGGGAAGATTTAGCAAAGAAGAAGAAGAAATTGCAAACGAAAAAATTGATTTGGCGGTCGAAGCGCTTGACTGCTATTTTGAAAACGGAATTGTCGCGGCAATGAACAAGTACAGTTCCTGAATAAATGAAAAAAAAGAAAAGATTTTAATATAATCCATCCTCCCCGATAAGGAGGACATAGACCATTGGAGGTTTTAATGAGCAAGTATGAAACTATCGTAGTGTTTGACGGAAATTTGCCGTCGGATACGATAGAAAAGGAAAGAAAAAAAGTTGAAGAACTGCTTTCCGCAAACGGAAGTATTGTCAAAATTGACGAGTGGGGAAAAAAGTATCTCGCTTATCCCGTAAAAAAGAAAACGACGGGCTTTTATGTGCTTTTTATATATGAGTACAAAGGAAACGCCGGAAATTTTATCGAAAATAATTTTAAGTTTAACGAAAATATAATTCGTTATCTTACGGTTATTCACGAAAATAGTCCGATTTTTGCGGAAACCAAAACGGGTAGCGACAGAGCAAACGACAATTTAGACGACGATGAAGAAGAGGAGGAATAAAATATGCCGAGAAGAGAAAATGTTGTAAAATACAGAGTTTGTTCTTTTTGCGAAGACAAAATTGAGCCGTCGTATAAAAATGTGGACGCGCTCAAAAGAAAATTGACGGAAAGAGGAAAAATTCTTCCTCGCAGAGTAACGGGAGTTTGCGCAAAACACCAAAGAAAATTATCTACGGAAGTTAAACGCGCAAGACACATAGCGTTAATTCCGTTTGTAGCGGAAAACATTCACTAATAAAGGACGATAAAGGAGTAAAATATGAAAATTATTCTTCAAGAGAATTTTAATCGTCTTGGAAACGAACACGACGTAGTGGAAGTAAAAGACGGATACGCAAGAAATTATTTGATACCCGAAGGAATTGCGGTTTTGGCAACTGCGGGCAATTTGCGTCATAACGAAGAGATGAAAAAATACGCGGTCAAAAAGACCGAGCGTCTTGTGGTAGAGGCGAAAGCGCGCGCGCAAAAGATTAACGGACAGCAATTTACGATAAGCGTAAAAGTAAAAGAAGGCGACGATATTTACGGCTCCGTTTCGGCGCAGGATATTGTTGAACATCTTGCGGAAAACAAAATCGAGATTTCCCGTTCGGCGGTTCTTTTATCCGAACCGATTAAAAAACTTGGCGTTTACGATATTGCGATTAGGATTTACAAAGACGTGGAAGCGACGGTAAAAGTGTGGGTTGTGAAAAAAGAAGAAGAAAAGTAGTTAAAATAAGCGAAGTTCGCGGTTATATATTTTTTTTGGAGGCATAAATTTATGATTGGCAGTTTGATGATTTTTGCCGGCAACGCGAATCGTCCGTTGGCGGAATCGATAGCGAAAGAGGCGGGAGTAGAACTCGGCAAAGTCGATATTATGAAGTTTAGCAACGAGAATATTAAAGTCGCGTACAAAGACAGCGTGCGCGGAAAAGACGTGTTTATAATACAGCCGAGTTGTTCGCCCGTAAATCGCGGACTTATGGAACTTCTTATAATGATTCACGCGGCGCGGCACGCAAGCGCGATGAGAGTTACCGCCGTAACGCCGTATTATCCGTATGTGCGAAGCGATAAAAAAGACGAAAAGCGAATTTCGATAACGGCAAAATTGGTCGCCGATTTGCTTGAAGCGGCAGGAGCCGACCGCGTTATGGCGATGAACCTGCATTCTCCGCAAATTCAAGGATTTTTCAATATTCCGTGCGACCATTTGCTCGCGGGGAAAATTTTGTGCGACGCCTGCTTAAAATTTAACGACGGCGACGTATCGGACGGCGTGGTAGTCGCTCCCGACGCGGGAAGCGCAAAACACGCGGGGCATTACGCAAAACGTCTCGGTTTGCCGCTTGCAATTTTGGATAAACGCAGAACGGACGACAGCGAAACCGCGCATATGGACAACATTATCGGCGACGTAAAAGGAAAAAGAGCGTTTATTTTTGACGACGAAGTGGCAAGCGGCGGCTCGCTCATAGAAGCGGCAAGCACGCTGCAAAAAAACAAAGTAAAAAGCATTCAGGCGTATTGCGTTCACGGAGTTTTGTCGGGAAACGCGAAAGAAAGAATCGTCAATTCGCCGATTGAAAAACTTGTCGTTACGGATACGGTTTTCGTTCCCGAAGAGAAAAAACACAACAAACTTGAAATAGTTTCGGTGGCTGATTTGTTTGCAAACGCGATAATGTACACAAATTCGGACAGGTCGATAAGCGGACTTTACGACAGATTTTAGTAAATTCGCCTTTCCTCTTCCTTTTGCGATTCTTTGAACGCCTGTATCATTTTTCGGCGATTTTCTTCTATTTTCGGAGCGATTTTCTTATAATCTTCGGCAAGCCGCGCATAATTTCTAATCATTCTGCGGGTCGCTTCGGGGTCTTGGTGAGCGTCAAACGCCAAATTTCCCGAACCCATAAGACCGTGCGCGTGGATTCCCGAAAACGTTTGCGTTAAATTTCTTTGTTCCTCTATTTTTTTGGACGAATTAAGCAGCGAATCGGCTTTGCGGGCGGCTTCGACTCTCGCGTCAATTTCATCTTGCGAAAGTTCGGTTTTCGACGCGCATCCAAAAATTAACAAAAACGCGCAAAATGCGCAAAAAGAAAATAATTTTTTCAAAACTCCCTCCTTTTGTTTTTACGCGGTCATACCGCCGTCAATCGTAAATACTTGCCCTGTGATATATCCCGCTTTTTCGGAAAGTAAAAACGCTACTAACTCCGCCACTTCTTCGGGTTTTCCGAGACGTTTCAGCGGAATTTGTTTTTTCATTTCCTTCAAATATTCGTCCGTTAATTTCGCGGTCATATCGGATTCTATAAATCCGGGAGCGACGGCATTTACGCGCACTTTTCGCAATTCTTTGCAGAGCGCGCGCGTAAAACCGACGATTCCGTGCTTGCTCGCGCAATAATTCGTTTGCCCCGCCATTCCCGATATTCCGCTGACCGAAGTAATATTTACGATGGCGCCGCAACTTTTTACCAAGTCCATAACGGCGTTTCGAGTAACGTTAAAATATCCCGTTAAGTTAACGTTTATCAAATCGTCCCAATTTTTTTGCTCCATCATCGCAAGCGGCGCGTCGCGAGTAATTCCCGCGTTATTTACGAGACCGTCTATAACGTCGCCAAATGCGGCGCGGGCGTTTTCTATAAATTCTTTCGCCTGTTCAAAATCCGAAACGTCCGCCTTAAACGCCTTAATTATATTGGTTTCTTTGGATAGATTTTTCACAATTTCGTCCGCCGCAGTATTGCTTGCATTGTAGTTAAAAACGACCGAATTTCCGTCAGCCGCAAGTTTTTCGACTATTGCTTTGCCTATTCCGCGAGAGCCGCCCGTAACTATGTAATTTTTACCCATTTACCTTTTGACCTTTCCGTTTATTTTTTACATCTTACAAGAGAAATCGGTTCTGGATTTACGTTAATCGCGTCGCCGTTTACTTCAAGCGATTGAGTGATAACGCTTACGCCGTTTTTCGTCTGCTTGTACTTATAAACTATTTTCATTTTCATTCCCGAATTGCTTAACTCCGCGCTCAAAAGTTCGTCGTCGAATGAAAATTTTCCGTTTCCGTTTACGCTTGCGTCGCCGTCCGATGAAAAGGCAACGGAATCCTTTCCGATAAATTCGATTTTCATATCGTCGTTTTCAACGCACCAAGCGCCGACGAATATTGCCTTTTCTTCGGCTAACGAAACCGCAAAAACGCACAAAAGAATTGCCAAGATTTTTCTCATTTTTCCTCCCAAATACAATTTTTTCTAATGAAATATACTATATTTTACGCAGAAAAATGCGAAATTAAAAAAAATTATACGTAATAATCGCCAACGCCAATTTTCAAGTATGATACTCCGCATTGATTTTCACGTAATCGTAACTGAAATCGCAGGTATGCGCGACGGCAAAAGTATTGTTCGCAAATCCCAAATCGATTTCTATAAGCACTAATTTTTCGCGCATTTTTTCGCTTAATTTTTCCGCGTCGAATTTTGCGGGTGAACCGTTTTCAAAAACTATTGTTTCGCAAAGTTTTACGACCACTTTTTCCAAGTCAAACGCCGCTCCCGAATATCCTGCGGCGCACAAAATTCTGCCCCAATTCGGGTCGTTTCCAAACATCGCGCATTTCGTCAAATTTGAATTTGCCACCGATTTTGCGGCAAGTTTGCAATCAAAAAAACATTTGCCGTTTGAAACGCGAATTTCCACTCTTTTTGTCGCGCCTTCGCCGTCGGCGGCAATTTTTGCGCATAATTCGTTATAAACCGTAAAAAACGCTTCTTCGACTATTATTTTATCTTTTTCGTCTTGTATCGAAACCCCGCTTGAACCGTTTGCCAAAACGATTACCATATCGTTTGTGGAAGTGTCGCCGTCGACCGTAACGTTGTTGAAAGTGCAATCGACCGTTTTTTTGTGAATCGCGCTCAATTCGTTTATGTCTATAATTAAATCGGTGGTGATAAATCCAAGCATCGTCGCCATATTCGGAGCAATCATCCCCGCGCCTTTGCAGCAGCCGCCGATTATGAATTTTCCTTGCGAAAGTTGAATTTCATACGCGCATTCCTTCTCTTTTGTGTCCGTCGTCATAATTGCCGTCGCGAAAGAATTTGCGCCGTCTCTGGAAAGTTTTTTCGTCAAATCTGGCACGACGGATACTATTTTATCCAAAGGAATAAATTCGCCGATAATTCCCGTCGAGGCGGTAAGAACCGTATCTTTTTTCAAATTAAGCGCGGTTTCTACGCTTTGCGCGATTTTTTTCGCGTCGTTAATTCCGCGCTCTCCCGTGCAGGCGTTTGCGTTTCCGCTGTTGCAAATTATCGCTCGTATATTATCCGTAGGAAGCAATTCGCCGTTTACTAAAACGCACGCCGCTTTTACGCGATTCGTAGTGAAAGTTCCAGCCGTAACGCACGAAATATCGCTGTAAATAATTCCCAAATCCGATTTTTGCGATTTTTTTATTCCCGCAGTCGCGGACGCGGCGTAAAAGTTTTTTGCGGCGCAAATTCCACCGAATACTGACGTAAATTTTTCGTTTGTCAAAATAATCCTTTCGTTTTTTTCACATAAAATACGATATTTTTGCACAAAATAACGCATTTTTCTGCGGACTTGTATTATTTTATACAATATAATCTTGAATTTCTTTTGAGGAAAACGTATGAAAAAAATAGCGATTTTACTGTTTGCGACGACTTTTATTTTTGCGCAGGGACAGTTGCAATACGAAAAAAATCTGAATTTAGGAAATTCCAACGAGCCAAATTATACCATCGTCGAATACGATTGTTTGTGGGATTTGGCGGATAGATTTTACGGAAATCCGTTTCAGTGGCGATACATTTGGGAGCATAATCCCGATATAGAAGACCCGCATTGGATTTATCCCGGCGATTTGATATTTATTCCCGGACTTCCGCCGTCGGCTGTATCAAAAACGCTTCCGCCGTCTTCCGAAATTGCGCTTTACGACAACTCGAAAACTTTTTCGCAACTTAACAGTCAAGTGAAAAAAACGCCTACGCAAGCGCAGTTGGCTTTGGTCGACAAATACAGATTTTTCGTGTCGCTTGAAGCGCAGCGGCAAACTCCTTTTATTTTTGAAGCGCAGGTAAAAAATCGCAAAAACGTTCAAAGCATAATAAACAATTACGGCAAAGTCGTCAATAACGGACGACCGCTTTTAGTGCAAAACAAAGACGCGCTTGTAAAAATAACTCTCGCAAAAAACGAAGCGGACGAACTTGTTAAAATCGGCAAAGAACTCGGTTTTTATACGATTCGCAACGACCTAAAAAGCAGAAAAGGCGTTATTATAGAACCCGTCGCAATGGGAAAAGTCAGGAGTATAGACAAAAATCTTACCGCTATCTATATAGATAAATTGTGGGGACAACTCGCGGAAGGCGCGATAGTCGCCGCTCTTCGCGAACCGAAATCAATCGGCGACAAATTAACTTACAAAACTCTTCAAGATAATTTTGAAACGCAAACCGTCGCGAGAATGAGTCCGAATACGCCCGTAAAACCTTTTGAAACGCTGTTTTTAGACAAAGGCGAACAAGACGGAGTAGCCATCGGCGACCATTTTGTCTTTTATGTGGAAGCAAATCGCAAATCTTTAGAAAATCGCAAAGATATACCGATATTCGAGGGTTTGGTCGTTTTGACGGAAAAAAATACCGCGACGTTAAAAGCCGTAACCGTCAGAGACGTCGCGACTTCGGACTTGTTTTACGGAGTAAGACAGGGCAAAATAATTCCCAAAAATTAAGTTATCGGCGTTAAATTAAATATGGAAGAAAGAATATTCTCTATTGAAACGCGAATCGCCTTTTACGAAAAAACAATCGACGATTTAAGTTTGGCGATTTACAAACAGCAAAAAGAAATAGATATTTTGCGAAAAAAAGTCGAAACTCTTGACGAATTTTTTAATGCGAGCGCAAATATCGCGCTGAAAGACCAAACCGACGAGTCGCCTCCTCCGCATTATTGAGATAAAAAATCCGTATCTAAAATTTCGTAATTTTTTCTCGGCAAAACGTCTAAAAATCTTTGCCAAAGCGGCGGTATCGGTTTTTTTGTAGTTATTTTGAAAAATTTTAGCAAAAAACTTTCTATTAAATACTTTTTATACATCAATTTAGGCGCGCCCGGAAACGCCGAATACAAAAAACCCGAACGAAAATCGTTTTGCAAATCGAAAACCGCGTTAATAAATTCATCCGCAAGTTCGTCGTGAAGTTTAGTCAAAGCCCACGCTTCTTTTTTTATCGCGTGAATTTTATGCAACTCTTCGACGTTTCGCAAAACTTCGCAGTATTGTTCTTTTGCTATAAAGTGGATTTCGGTTTGCGGATACTGGCGTTTCAAAACGCGAATTATGGGAAGCGTTTGCATAATTTCGTCGGCTTTGCCGAATCTTATTATCGCGATTTTTCCAAATTCAATTTCGGATAAAGGTATTCTTTTCGGCATAATTTTACCTTACAATAATCCTTTTTGAAACAGTTCGTCTATCTCTTTTTTCGCCGATTCGCCAGCAGGCAAAAGCGGCGGCGGCGTTTCCTGCGAATAGCCGCGTAAAATTTTTGAAAGCGCGTATTTTATCCTCGCTATCTGGTCGTCCTTTCTGAAATTATTCGCGATTTCGCAAATTTCTTTTTGCGTGATAAAGGCGTTTTCAAAATCGCCGTTTTGCAATTCGTTCCATATTCTAAAAACCAACTTCGGACAATAATTCGCCATAACCGATACCGCGCCCTTCGCGCCTTTTTTATAAAAAGTAAAAATCTGCGAATCGCCGCCGCAAAGAAAACTCGGCGTATGAGAAATAAGATTCTCGTCTCTGTCGGAATCTTTTAGCGCGGCGTGAGGCACGGATTTCAGTATTTCGGCGGTGATTTTATTTTGAGTGTGTTTCGTAAAATTGTAAAGCATACAAGGAATTTTTGAAAAACTTATCGCCTCGTTTAGAAATTTCACGACGCCCTCGACGGGCGCGTTAGCCAAATAAAAAGGCGGTATTAAAGTTATACCGTCCGCGCCCGCGTTTTGAGCGAATATAATATAGTTTTTTACGTCAAAAAGCGACGTGTCCGAAACGTTGAATATTATTTTGCCGTTAAAATTCTTTCGCGTAAAATCAAATAATTTTTGTCGTCTCTCGCGTCCCAAAGAAAAAAACTCGCCGGTCGTTCCGCCCGAAATAAGCGCCGAAACTCCGTTTTTTTGCAAAAATTCCAAATGTTCTTTTAGCGAAATTTCGTCTATTTCGTAATTTTTTACAGGCGTAGCGCAGGCGGCGATTATTCCTTCAAAAAGTTCATTCATTCAAGAACTCCCATTTTTAAAATCGCCTCCGCTAAAATTAAATCTTGCGGCGTCGTAATTTTGAAATTCAGTTTATCGCCTTTAAGCCAAGCGACTTTATACCCGAAATGCTGAACAAGCATCGCTTCGTCGGTAGGTATTTTGTCTAATTCGCCTATTTTCTCGAAGCAGACGGAAAGTATTTTTTTGTCAAATATCTGCGGTGTTGCGACGGCTATAAGTTCCTCGCGGTTTACGGTTTCTTTGCACATATTGCCGTCGAATTTGCGTATCGTATCGACGACGGGATTCGCCGAAATTACTCCGTGAACGTTTTGTTCTTCGTAATATTTTAAGAGTTCGCCGACTAATTTTGAAGTAACGAACGGACGAGCCGCGTCGTGAATTAAAACCGCGTCTGCGCTTGTCGCCTTAATTGCGTTTTCGACCGAATTATGACGTTCTTTTCCGCCTTCGACAACAATGATTTTTGTTGAAAAATCGCTCGTTTTTCGTATCGTTTCCTCAATAACCGATTGCGCGACGGCTATAACGATTTCGTTGAATATTCGCATTTTATCAAAAATTTGTGCGCCGTATAAAAACAATTCTTTTCCTAAAATCGGCACAAACGCTTTCGGAATTTCTTTTTCAAGACGCTTGCCCATTCCTCCTGCGACGATTACGGCGGAGACGTTCATAAATCAAGACGCCTTCGCCTTCTTCGCGCTTATGTATTTCGGCTCGCACTTTTGGGTTATTACTTCTTTGGTAATTACCACTTCCGCTATGTCTTTTCTCGACGGAAGTTCGTACATTATGGGAATCAACGCCATTTCCAACACGGAACGCAATCCGCGCGCGCCCGTCTTTTTTTCTTCGGCGATTTCGACTATTTTATCAAGCGTTTCCTGTTCGAACGACAACTTTACGCCGTCTATTTCAAAGAGTTTTTTATATTGTTTCACTATGGAATTTTTGGGTTCGAGAAGAATTTTCATAAGCATTTCCTTGCTCAAATGGTCGAGCGCGTAAATCGCGGGAATTCTTCCTATAAGTTCGGGAATTATGCCGAAACGGGTCAAATCGTCCGGCTCGCACAAATGCAGTAAATCGCTGAACTGCGCCGAATCCTTGTCTATAACTTTTCCCGTAAATCCCATTCCGCTCCGAGTTGTGCGTTTTTTTATTATTTCTTCGATTCCGACAAAAGCGCCGCCGCATATAAACAATATGTCCCGCGTGTTTATTTCGAGTAATTTTTGTTCGGGATGTTTGCGCCCGCCTTGCGGAGGAATGTGCGACAGCGTACCTTCGAGAATTTTAAGCAACGCCTGCTGAACTCCTTCGCCCGAAACGTCGCGGGTAATGGACGAGTTTTCGGATTTTCTGCTTATTTTGTCAAATTCGTCGATATACACTATGCCGTGCTGCGCCTTTGCAATATCGCCGTCGGCGGCGTTTAGGAGGCGCACCAAAATATTTTCCACGTCTTCGCCGACGTATCCCGCTTCGGTAAGCACCGTCGCGTCGGCAATGGCAAACGGAACTTTAAGAACTTTCGCCATAGTTTGCGCGATAAGCGTTTTTCCTGTTCCCGTAGGTCCCAAAAGAAGAATATTCGATTTTTCTATTTCCACGTCGTCGGTATTGTTTCGCGAATTAAGCCGTTTGTAATGATTGTAAGCGGCGACCACGACGCCGATTTTCGCCGCGTCCTGTCCGACGATATATTTGTCCAAAACCTCTTTCATTTCTTTGGGAGTGGGAATATCTTCGTATTTTTTGGAAGAAACGGAAGTCGAAGCGCGCGCGTTTGTTTGCGTTTTTGGAGCGAATATATTATCTTTTATATGCAACATTCCAAAACAAACTTCTACGCATTGATGGCAAATAAACGCGTCGGGTCTCAAACCTTTAATCATTTCCCTGACCTGTTTTGAGTCCTTTCCGCAGAAAGAGCATACTTTTTTGTTTATTCCGCCGTTCATTTTATTCTTTCCGCTCCTCCAAAACATCGTCGACGATGCCGTATTCTTTTGCCTCAATAGCCGACATAAAATTATCGCGGTCGGTGTCTTTGTATATTGTTTCGGCGGTTTTTCCCGTGTGTTTGGCAAGAAGTTCGGACAAATTTTTCTTTATGCGAAGTATTTCTTTCGCGTGAATAATGATGTCGCTTGCCTGCCCGCTCGCTCCGCCTATCGGCTGGTGTATCATAATTTTGGAATGAGGAAGCGCGAAACGTTTG
>WRFX01000011.1 GCA_009787445.1 Chitinivibrionia bacterium
GTCGGAAAGCAAAGTCATTCCCGCGACGACAAATTTTTCGCCTTCTCTCAAGCCCGATTTAATTTCGACGTCGCTTCCGCTGTTAATTCCCAATTCCACAGAACGAAGCGCGGCAAATCCGTCTTTTATCACGAACACGTTCGGTTTTCCCTGCTTATAAACTATTACGTCGATGGGAACGCTTACGGCGTCTTCTTTTTCTTCAATAATTACATAAATTTCTTTGAACATTCCGACTTTAAGTAAATTTTGCGGATTTGGAAATTCAAAAGTTACGCGAAATCCGTGATTTTGCGCAATTCCGCCGACCGCAACGCTAGTAACTTTTCCCCAAAGAGTATCTTTTTCGCCCGTGAGTACAAACGCTTTTTGTCCGTTTGAATATTTGTTTATATTCAATTCGTTTACTATCGCGTCTATCTTTATTTTAGAAAAATCCGCCATATGAACAATCGGGGTTCTTTCGGCTATTTTTGTTCCTTCGGACTGATAAATTTCCAAAACTACGCCGTGAAACGGAGCGGTTATAAATTCGGCGACTTTTGCGCCTTGAAGTCCTTTTCTCGCGTTTTCGTATTGAACTCTCGCGCCTTCGACCTGTTCTTGCGTTGCCGCGCCTTCTTCGTATAATTTCTGAACTCTTTCGTACATTCTTCCCGCGTAATCGTAATTTGCCTGCGCTACCGTTCGCGGCGAGCCGTCTTCAAAATACATAGTAGCCACAACGCTGTTTTCGTTGATTCTTTGTCCTGTTTTTACGTGAATTTTTTGGAGAGTTCCGCCCATTCCGTTCGCCAAATACGTTTGTCTAATTCCTTCCGTAGTTCCGCTTGTTTTTTCGATGTGCCTAACCGTTTCAAGCGCGACCGTTTCAATTTTTACCGGGATTCCTTCCGTCGCTTGAATTTCCTGAATCGTCTGCTTTTTTCCTTGCGACGCCTCTTTTTTTCCGCAACTTATTGTTGCCAATGCCGCCAAAGCGACCAAACCTGCCGTCAAAAATTTCTTCATTTTATAAAATCCTTTCTTAATTTGTTACCGAAATCAATTTTTCGTTTCCGACTAATTTTTCAATGTTTACGACCGCCGAATTTATTTTGAAAACCGCATTGTTAAACGCAAGTTTCGCCATTCTAAAATTCTGTTCGTTGTTGTTGAGTTCCAATTGCGTTAATTGTCCGAGTTCAAAAGATAATTTTGAAATTTTAAATCCCTGTTCCGCCAAAACGAGCATTTGTTCTACTTGAATTAGTTCTTGTCTTGCGACGGACAAATTTTCAAATCCCGCCGAAAGCGCAAGCCGAAGTCCGTTTTTCGCTTCAATTTCCTGTTTGTCGAGTTTAAATTCGTCAAGTTTTGCCTGATGAAGTTTGTTTTGGCGTTGTCCGCCGTTCCAAATAGGAATTTGAATCCCCACTCCGATTTGACTTCTCCAAGTCCAATTATCCGAAAATTGACTGCCTTTATTAAATAAATTCACCTGTCCGATATTTGCAAACGCCGCGATAAGCGGTAAATAATCGGTTTTCAGCAAGTGCGTTTGTTCTGCCTGCAAAATTTTTGCCTGCGAAAGCAAACGAAGCGACGAATTGTTTTTTTGCATTTCTTCCCAAGCCGAATCTTCGCTCATATTAAATTCGGGAACGGTCAAACTGTCTCTTAAAATTATGGTTTCGTTGTCCAAAGAAGCGGCGTTTGCAAGCGATTTTAACGCGAGCCGTTTTCCCATATTCGCTTCGCTTAAACGCAAAACCGCCTGCTGATAAGCGAATTTCGTATTAAGCGTATCGAGTGCGCTTCCGTTTCCCGATTGAAATTTTGCAAGCGCCAACCGATGAGATTCTTCCGCAATAACGAGCGCGTCCTGTTGAATTACCGCGTTTTGTTGCGCCAAAAGTGCGCCGTTGTATGCGTCTATAATTTTTTGCGCCAAATCAAATTGCGCGCCTTTGTACTGTTCGTCGAGCGTTTTTAGCGCAATGCCGGCAATTTTTAATCCCGTTTTTACTTTTCCCTGCACAAAAATCGGTTGAGTCGCCGAAATTTCCCATTGAAATGTATTTTTTGCGTTCATCGCGCCAAGTTTGTCGGCAAGTCCCGCCATTGCGCCGTCCAACATTCCCGCTAAAGTCATATCGTAAAAAGATGGTGCCGCGCCGTCTGTATTTTCTGGACTTTTTTGCGCTTCGAGTAGCACATTGTGAAAAGTCGGCGGCGTTTCGGGTTTTTCGTTCAAATCGGGAGCGCGCAAATAATTTATCGCCGCGTTAATATCGGGAAACGCTTTTCCGTAATATTCTTTTCGCATAAACTCAATTTTTTCGCGCTCCGCTTTCAGTTGCGCCAATCCGTCCGAATTTTCAAACGCATATTTCAACACGTCGTTTCGGCTCATCTCCCTGTCCGAAAACACAGGCGCCGCAATCGCTATAAGCGCAATCGTCGTCAGGATTTCTTTTCTCACAGATACCGCCTTTCTAATGAAATTTTTTATTTTTTTTAACTTTCTATACATAAATATAATAAATGTTTTGACAGAATGTGTAAAAATCTGACTAAAAAGTCAATTTTTTATAAATTTAGTAAAATTTTTTGTGTTTTAAGGTTAATTTTTGCGTTTATAAGTCAGTTTTCTGCGTTTGTGGTCGTAAAATGTTGTTAAAATTCCTGACATTATATAAAAACAATTAGTATATTTCAAATACGCAATTTTTTTTTATTCTAAAAGATTTTGGCAAAAAGTATTTTACAATAAAACAAATCGGCAAAACCGAATAAATTACGGAGAAAAAGTAAATTGGCTGTAAAAATCGGCGATATTGAGACGGGATTTGGCGTAAGAACGCTTGACGCGAACATTTCCCGCGAAGAATACGAAAAACTGCCGAAAGCGCCGATTTTTTTTGTTTTGGACAATTTGCGAAGCGCTTTTAACGTCGGCGCGTTTTTTCGTTTGGGCGATATTTTAAGAGTGAAAACGATTTATTTATGCGGATATACGGCTTTTCCCCCGCATATAAAACTTGAAAAAACGTCGCTTGGAACGATTGATTTTGTAAAATGGAAGCATTTTGACAATATTATCGACGCCATAAACGAATTGAAAAGCGAAAACGTTGAAATTTTGGCGGCGGAAACGGCAAAAACCGCGATAAGATACGACAAATTGACGTTTGGAGAAAAAAATATCGCGTTTGTTTTCGGAAACGAAGCGTTGGGAATTTCGCAGAACGTTTTGCAAATTTGCGACAAAATTGTAGAAATACCCGTTTTCGGGCTTAAAAATTCTATGAACGTCGTTTCGGCGGCGGCGATTTTGGGCTTTGAAGCGGCAAAAAAATTAAATTTGTTTGAAAAATTTGGGAGTTTGAAAGAAAATGAATAAAAAAGGTAAAATAATAATTTTTTCTGCGGCAAGCGGAGCCGGAAAAAGTACAATTTTAGAAGAATTGCGCAAAAAAAAGCCCGAATTTGTTTATTCCGTTTCGGCGACGACAAGAAATCCGAGAGGTGAAGAAAAAGACGGCGTAGATTATTTTTTTATGAGCGAAAAAGATTTTTTGGCGAAAAAAAATAAAAACGGATTTGTAGAATGGGCAAAGGTCTACGGAAATTATTACGGAACGCCGCGCGATTTTATTGAAAATAACCTAAACGACGGCAAAATTGTGGTTATGGATATTGACGTTCAGGGAAAAATGTCTTTTGACAAGCAGTATCCAAAGGACGTTTTGGGAATTTTTATAGAAACGCCGTCGTTTGAAGAATTGGAAAATCGTCTGCGAAAAAGAGCGACCGACAGTCGAGAAACAATAAAATTGCGTTTGGAAAATGCAAAAAAAGAAGTGGAAAATGCGAAATCGCACGGGAACTATAATTATTTTATAGTAAACGACGACCTTGAAAAAACGCTTGAAAACGTTTGTAAAATCTTATCGGAGGTGTAATTATTATGATGAATAGAGTGGAAAGAATGCCGAAAAAAATCGCTAATTTTGAAATTATTCAAGAAATAGGACACGGCGGAATGGGAGAAGTTTATCTTGCTAAACAAATGCCCGTCGGTCGCGATGTCGCGCTTAAAGTTTTACCTGTGCGCAGCGCAAGCGACCCCGAATATGCGGAAGCGATTAAAAGATTTGATTCCGAAGCAAAGGCGGTTTCTCTTCTCGAACACGACAACATCGTAACGCTTTACGATTACGGATTTACGGACAACGTGAATTATTTGGCGATGCAATATATAAACGGAAGTTCGCTTTTTGACCTCATACAAAAATACAGACCTATGCCCATCGATATGATTGTGGAATACGCCAAACAGATTTGCCGCGGACTTAATTACGCGCACGCGAAAGGCGTTATTCATCGCGATATAAAGCCGCAAAACATTTTGGTTTCAAAAGACAGCAACAGGTGCCACATTACCGATTTCGGAATTGCGAAGATAAAGCGCGAAGAGCGAATTACGATTGTCGGAATGGCGGTCGGAACTCCCGAATATATGTCTCCCGAACAGGCGGAAGGCAAAAATCTTGACCAGCAAACCGACGTTTATTCGCTTGGAATTTTAATTTACGAAATGTGCACGGGAAATCCGCCTTTTTATGGAAACGACCCGATGAGCGTGGCGTATCGTCAGGTTCACGAAGAACCGAAAAAACCGTCTAAATTAAGGCACGATATTCCCGTCCGTTTAGAAAATATAATACTTAAAGCATTGCGAAAAAACAAAAACGAGAGATACAGAGGAACGCACGAAATATTAAAAGACCTCGACGTTCTCGTATCCGAAGGCAGAGACGGCATTTCCGACAGAAATTCCTTAAACAGCGCGTATCAGCATCCCGATAAATACGCCGAAAGACGAGCGAGCGAAAGACGACAAGGCGACAGGCGAGCGGTCGGAGTTTTTGACGACGAATCGAACAGAAAAAACGGCTTTTTGCGTTTCGTTTACAAAAATATCGCGACGATTTTCATAATACTTCTCGCGCTGATAATGGTTTTATTGGCGGCGATTTTCGGATTGCTCGCGTTTCGCGTTATATAATTGTTTCCGAAATAGCAATAAAACAGTTCGCGACTTTTTTACTAATCTTTCTATTGCTCTGGGCAGTTGTTCGCTCCAAAAGTCGGTATCAAGTTGTTGAGGTTTTTACTAAGTACTTTTTTACAGCCCTTTTCGTCTATCGTAACCGTACTATCTTTTTCCGCATAAGTCAATTTGCGCAGAAGCGTCGCTTTTGCGGTAAATTTAGGTTTTGTGTCTTCAAGTGGATTTAAGTCGTTTATCGACCCTTCGGAAACTTCTGTAACTTCATAATTGAAATATTTGCTTTCGGGAACATCAAGTCCGACTTTTTTCCATTCGGTATAGATGTTGTCTTTGGGTCTGTTTGCAAAATCGTAATTGGAAGATTTCGTCAACTCCAAATATCCGTCGTTTGCGTGTTTGTATTGTTCCTGCGCACCTGCAATGGCGGGAAGTATTTGTTGCACTTCGGCGACTTTTGCTTTGTCCGCCGCAATTTGAAACTTCGGCATAGACACTGCCGCCAAAACTCCTATCACGATGACTACAACCATCAATTCCACAAGCGTAAATCCGTTTTTTTTCATTTTTAACTCCATTCCCAAAAAAGTACATCCCATATACATATATATACGGACAAAATACATTTTTTTCAAGTACTTTTTGGATTTTTTGTAAAAATATAATTATTTTTTCATTTATGTTTGCGGCAAAACTTATTTTATGGCGTATTTTTTAAGGAGAAATTATGGCAAAAGCGGTAAACGATGAGAATTTTGAAAGCGAAGTGCTTAATTGCAAAGTTCCGGTTCTTGTGGATTTTTGGGCGGACTGGTGCGGACCGTGTAAAATTTTAAGTCCAATTATTGACGAATTATCCACATTAACGGACGACAAAGCGAAAGTCGTAAAATTAAACGTCGACGAAAGTCCGCAAACGTCGGCTAAATACGAAATTACCGCAATTCCTACGACGATACTTTTTGAAAACGGAAAAGAAACCGTCGTAAAAACGGGCGTGTTTCCCAAAAGCGAGTATCTTAATATGCTCGGTTTGTAATTTTACGAAAATAATTTTTTCTTTTGAAAGAATAAAGAATAAAAAATTAAAAACAAATAAAAATTTTCAATGCCACAGGAGGAAAATATGGCGATTTTTTTTACATCGGAAAGCGTGTCACAAGGACACCCGGACAAAGTAGCCGACCAAATTTCAGACGCGATTCTTGACGCGCATCTTTCGCAAGACCCTAACGCGCGCGTCGCTTGCGAAACATTGGTAACGACGGGAATTACCATCGTAAGCGGAGAAATTACTTCGAAAGCGGTAGTAAATGTTCCCGAAATTGTTCGCAACACAATTAAGGAAATAGGATATACTGACCCGAATATCGGTTTTGACTACAAAAACAGCGCGGTTTTGAACCAAATCGGAACGCAATCGCCCGATATTTCGCAAGGCGTAACCGAAGGACAAGGACTTCACAAAGAACAGGGAGCAGGCGACCAAGGAATTATGTTTGGCTATGCTACAAACGAAACTCCCGAACTTATGCCGCTTTCTTTGCATTTGTCGCATCGACTTATGGAAAAAGTAACCGAACTTCGCGAAAAAGGAACGCTCAAATGGCTTCGCCCCGACTCGAAATCGCAGGTAACCGTCGAATACGAAGACGATTATATTACGATTAAAAGAGTGGAAGCGGTCGTAATTTCTACGCAACATACCGAAGAAGTAAGCCACGAAACAATAGAAAAAGAAATGATTGAAAAGGCGATTAAAGTTGTAATTCCCGCAAAATATTTGGACGCGAACACAAAATATCACATAAATCCGACGGGAAAATTTGTCGTCGGCGGGCCTCACGGCGACACGGGACTTACGGGAAGAAAAATTATCGTCGATAGTTACGGCGGACACGGCGCTCACGGCGGCGGCGCGTTCAGCGGAAAAGACCCGTCCAAAGTCGACAGGTCTGCGGCTTACGCGGGTCGCTGGGTCGCAAAAAACATAGTCGCGGCTGGTTTGGCGAAAAAAGTATTGGTGCAGTTGGCTTACGCTATCGGAGTCGCGCAACCTGTTTCTATAAACGTGAATACTTACGGAACGGCGATAAACACGACAGACCGCAAAATTGAAGAAGCGATTAAAAAAGTGTTTGATTTGACGCCCGCGGGAATTATAAAAACGCTCGATTTGAAACGCCCGATTTATCGCGAAACGGCAAGAAACGGACATTTCGGTCGCGAATTTTCGCAATTTACTTGGGAAAAAACCGACAAGGCGGACGCGCTTAAAAAAGCAATTTGATGAAAATAAGCGAAATTTTTTTATCGATTCAAGGAGAAGGAACACGCACGGGCGAATTGTGCGTGTTCTTTCGTCTTTTTGGGTGCGGTTTCGGATGTTATTATTGCGACACAAAATATGCGGCGGATGAAAATTATAAGGAATATTCCGTCGGCGAATTGGTCGATATCGCGAAAAGTTACGGCGTAAATTTAGTTGAAATAACCGGGGGAGAGCCGTTAGAACAGATTGATACGCCGCTTTTGGCAAGAAAACTTGTTAAAAACGGATTTAGCGTTTTGCTTGAAACAAACGGAAGCAGAGATATTTCCGCAATGCCGAAAAACGTCGTTAAAATAGTCGACGTTAAACTTCCGTGGGTTGGGCAAAAAGAGCATTTTTATTATGAAAACTTAAATTTTCTCGGAAAAAACGACGAATTAAAATTTGTAATAGACGGCGAAAAAGGATACGAATGGGCAAAAAATTTTGTTGAAAATCACGATATTCCGTGCAAAATTATATTTTCTCCAATCGCAGAAAAAATTGAGCCGAAAATTCTTGCGGAAAAAATAATTTCAGATAAATTAAATGTTCGTTTTGGCTTGCAGATTCACAAAATTTTATGGGGAAATAAACGCGGCGTATGAAAAAGGCGGTAGTTTTGCTTTCGGGCGGTTTGGATTCTTCGACTTGCGCCGCCATTGCCAAAAACGAAAAATTTGAAATTTACGCTTTAAGTTTTTCATACGGGCAGCGGCATAGCGTTGAAATCGAATGCGCAAAAAAAATTGCAAAATTTTTAAAAATTAAAGAGCATAAAATTATTGTTCTCGATACGGATATTTTTAAAAATTCTTCTTTGACCGAAAATATCGAAGTGCCGAAAAACCGCAAAGGAAGTGGTATTCCAAATACTTACGTTCCTGCGAGAAACACGCTTTTTTTGTCTTATGCGCTCGCTTTTGCCGAAAGTATAAACTCTTTCGATATTTTTATCGGAGTAACCGCCGTCGATTATTCGGGCTATCCCGATTGTCGACAAGATTATATTGAACAGTATCAAAAAATGGCGAATTTGGCGACAAAAACCGCCCGCGAAGGGAATAAAATAATTATTCATACGCCGCTTATAAATATGAGCAAAGGCGAAATTATTGCGACGGGACATAAATTAGGGATAAAATATGAACTCACGCACAGTTGTTATTCGCCGTCGCCAAGCGGGCTTTCGTGCGGCGAGTGCGACAGTTGCATTCATAGAAAAAAGGGATTTTCAGAAGCGAAAATCCCCGACCCGACTAAATACGTCGTTTAGTCGTTTAGTATGTTTCTAAAAATAATTCAAAATACGCTTGCGGATGCTGACAAGCGGGGCAAAGTTGCGGAGCGTCGGGCGCTTCGTGCAAATATCCGCAATTTCTGCATTTCCAAGTTACTTTGCCGTCTTTTTTGAAAACTTTGCCTTCGCTTAAATTTTTGTGCAATTTGCGATAACGCGCTTCGTGCGCTTTTTCGGCGACGGCTATCATTTTAAACGTCGCGGAGATTTCGGCAAATCCTTCGTCTTGCGCGATTTTGGCAAATTCGGGATACGCTTTCGTCCATTCTTCGTTTTCGCCGTCCGCCGCCGCTTTTAAGTTTTCAAGCGTGGAACCTATAACTCCCGCAGGGAAAGACGCGGTAATTTCTACTTCGCCGCCTTCAAGAAATTTGAAAAATTTCTTCGCGTGTTCTTCTTCGTTTGCCGCCGATTCTCTAAAAATTTCGGCTATTTGTTCCAATCCTTCTTTTTTCGCTTTGCTCGCAAAAAACGTGTAACGATTTTTCGCTTGCGATTCTCCCGCAAACGCTTTGAGCAGATTTTGTTCGGTTTTTGTACCTTTAAGAGACGCCATAATTTGTCTTCCTTTCGTTTTTAATTTGAATAAACAATGAAAATAAAATGTCGTTAAGTGGCGTAAAAATAATATATTTTCAACGCTTTTTGCAAGAAAAATCGGCAAAAAACAATAATTCGGCGTTTATTGCGTTATTGATTTTTCGCTTCGCGTAAAGATTCGTATTTTATAAAGTCAAATTCCGCCCAAAAAGTTTCGTTCGGTTTTTGTTTGGATTGCGGTTTGCCTTCCGCCGCCCAATCGTTCGTGTGCCAAAAATTAAACATCAAATATGCGGGCTTTTGCGTAATTCTTTCGGCTTTTCCTTTGTAATTCCACAAAACTATGGTGTCCGATTCGTTATTTGGATTTATAATCCACCAGCGAATATTGTCGGTTTTCCAATCGAAGCCGTAAGTATAAAATTTTTGGGAAGCGTCAAAGTTTGGAATTGCGGAAATTGTCGACGGTTCATTTTCGCTACCCGTCAGTTGCGTTCCGCTTGAGCCGAGTTGTGTAGAATAATTTGTAGTTAAAATTTGTCCTGTCGCAAGATTTATTATTCGGGCTATTTTTCTGCAATCGTTCGTTTCTTCTTCGCTATCTGTCCACGCGGTCAAATAAACTAATTGCGGATTGGCAATAAGCCACTCAAAATCAATTTCGCTGTTGTCGCTAATCTTGTTTTTGTTCATATCTTTTTCCTGTTCGTCGTTGTATAAATCACTGTAATATGTGAAAAATCCGACGACTCCGCCGACGTTCGGCTGGTTTTGGACGCTTGGAATTTTTATTCTTGCCGAATATCTGCCGAAAAGATAGAGTTCTTTTGATTCAAAATTCGGTCCCATATAAGGTCCCGCGGCGTTTTCCGGAACCATAGCGAGTTTCATCACTTTGGTTTGTTCTTCGATTTCGGAAATTGCGCCGTTTATCCAAGTATTTTTGTTTTCTCCGTAGCTTCCAAAATTAAAATTATTCGGCTGCTGTTTTTCGCCGTAATCGTTAAAATCTTCCATAAAAACTATTTCTGCAACATACGTTTCTTCCGTCGAAGAATCCCGTTCTATTATTGGACTGTTATCTATGCACGACACAACAAAAACTACTAAAAAAACTAAACTTTTTTTCATAAATTCCTCCTATCCTGTATTACAATATATTATATTTCAATGGGGAAAAGCGTATTTTTACATAAATAATAGCAAATTCTAATTTCAATACGAAAAGGAGACAATTTGAGAATAAGTAAAGAAACGAATAAAAGCGCAACGCTTCAAGAACTTGAAATATTGGAAAATTTTGTCGCTCAAAATTGCGTCGCGGAAATATTGGAATCGCAAAATTACATATCGGGGCGAATAAATTTGAATTTGGAAAAAATAAAAAATACAAACGAAGAATTTCTATCTTTAAGATTTAACAATTTACTCCAAAAATTTCAAGATTTACGTCAGGAACAATTAAATTATTTTGATAAAGTAAATTTATCGTTAAAATTGTCGGAGAGTAAAAACGTTCATTTTATGATTAACGATAAATTTGCCGCTCCGACTATAAATTTTATAAATAAATATTTCCCTAAAAACGACAATTTGTTTTTGGTTTTAAGGTTTCATCAGGAAAGTTATACGGGGCAAAAATTTCCCGAAGACGAAAATGTCGTCGAATTTATAGTTTATAGTTTGTTTAATACGAAAGATTTTGAATACAAAAAACTAATTTTTCATTCATTTTTAGACCAGTATGCGGTTAATTTTCTTTATAAAAACAAGAATTTGTTAGAATTTTCCTATTGGATGGTTTGGGGAATGGATTTATACGACGCGCCTGCGGACGAAGCGAATACTTTCGTCAGAAAAAATATTTACGGAATCGGAAGCGTATGCGACAATAATTTGATTAAACAAAAATACGGTTTAGCGCACGTATTTTTCTATACAAATTTGGCTGTCGCTCCCGTTTCGCTTAATTTGGAACGCGCGCCGCGCAAAATGCAAAATAAAAACGGACGAATCGTTATACAAATCAATAATTCGGCGGACGAATCTACTTTGGAAATGTTGAATATTTTATCTAAATACAAAGATGAAAATATTCTTATAAAAACAATCTTATCATACGGAAAAGTTGATTTATCCGAGAGTATAATCAATAAAGGGAAAGAAATTTTCGGCGATAAATTTGTATTTTTGGACAAAATTATTCCTCCCGACGAATACGCCGAATATCTCGCCGAAAACGACGTTTTTATACTTTGTCAAAACAGACAGCAGGGGCTTGCCAATTTACTTACAAGTTTGTCGCTTGGAGTAAAAATATTCGTCAAATACGACGTTACCACCGTTAAACAGTTTCTTCAAAAAACGACGTTAAAGCCGAATTTTAATTTTTTTAATTCAAACAAAATCAAAGATATGGATTTTAGAGAATTTTGCGAAATATCCAAAGAAGCGATAGCAGGCGGAATCGCTTTTGCAAAATCATTGGACGATGAAGAAAATAAAGTGAAAATTTTTTCCACCGTTCTTGACGATTATCCTATAAATAGCGACGGCACAAAGAAAATAAAAGCGAAAAGAGCGATGTTGCGCTTTGAAGTACACATTTGCGAACATTGCAATCTAAATTGTAAAAACTGCGGACATTTCAGTAATATTGCCGAAGAAAAGTTTATTGACTTGGATATTTTACAAAGGGACTTCAGCCGACTTTCGCAACTGTCGAACAGAAAATGCGAAAACATAAATTTAATGGGCGGAGAACCGCTTTTGCATCCGAAAATCACCGAAATATTTAATATTGCTCGAAAAAATTTCGATACGACAATCCGATTGGTAACAAACGGAATACTTTTGGCAGACCAACCCGACGAATTTTGGGAAAGTTGCAATAAAAACCGTATAACGATAGTAATAAGCGCGTATCCGATAAAAATAAACGAAGAAAAAATTAAATCGCAGGCGAATAAATTCGGCGTAAAGTTTGAACTTATAAGAAAGTCCGGAGAAAACGACTGGTTTCGGGTAGCGCACGATTTTACGGGAAGCCAAAATATTGAGACGTCGTATCGTCGTTGCGAGGCGGGAAACGTTTGTTTGTTTCTGGAAGACGGAAAATTGGCGACGTGCGGACTTCCGTTTTTTACCAAACATTTCAATAAATATTTTAGCGGCGGCGAAGTAAAATTCGACGAACCGAGCAATGAAGATTACGTTGATATTTTTAAGGTTAATTCTCTCGACGAGATTTTGGAAAAATTTACTCGTCCAATTCCATATTGTCGATATTGCAACCCCGGCGGCATAAAGTTTGGCAAATGGGAACTTTCGGAAAGGAAAATTGAAGAATGGATTTAAACAGTAAAATAACCGTAACAAAGCCGTCTTTGCCGCCGCTTGCGGAATTTATTCCCTATTTAGAAGATATTTGGCAGCGCAAAATTTTGACGAACAACGGTTTTTATCATCAGGAATTTGAACAAGAATTATGCAAATATTTAAAAATTAAGTATGTAAGCGTTTTTACAAACGGAACTTTGCCGCTTACTACGGCTTTACAATCGATGCGAATAACGGGCGAAGTTATTACGACTCCGTATTCGTTTCCCGCGACGACGCACGCAATTCAGTGGGTCGGCGCGACGCCCGTGTTTGTCGACGTCGATGATTATGGAAATATTTTGCCCGAAAAAATAGAAGAAGCGATAACTCCAAAAACAACTGCGATAATGTCCGTTCATTGTTATGGAAATCCTTGTAAAATAAATGAAATTCAGGAAATTGCCGAAAAATACGGCTTAAAAGTTATTTACGACGCGGCGCATTGTTTCGGAGTAGAAATAAATGGCAAAAGTATTTTGGAATACGGCGATATGGCGACTTTGAGTTTTCACGCGACAAAAACGTTTAATACGTTGGAAGGCGGGGCGTTAATTTGCAGAAACAGCGCGGCGAAAGCAAGAATTGAATACCTTAAAAATTTCGGATTTGTCGGCGAAACAAAAATAATTATGCCCGGAATTAACGGAAAAATGGACGAAATTCGCGCGGCGTACGGCTTGCTTTTACTAAAATATATCGACGACGAAATTGACAAACGTAAAAAAAACGCAAAAATTTATAGAAATATACTTGGCAACGTTAAGGGAGTGCGATTTTTTGACGATATTGAAAACGTAAGGCATAACTACATTTATTTTCCGATATTCGTAGACGAAAAAGAATACGGAATGAGCAGAGACGCGCTTTACGAAAAATTAAAACAAAACGAATTTTACGCGCGCAGATATTTTTATCCGCTTATAAGCGAGTTTTTGCCGTATAAAGGATTGCCCAGCAGCAATGCGAAAAATTTGCAAAACGCGATAAAAATTTCAAGAGAAGTTATTTGCCTGCCGATGTACGCGGATTTATCGGCAAAAGACGTAGAAAGAATTTGCGAGGTTATAAAAAAATGAAAATTTTGATTAAAACGAGGTTTTGTCGATTATCAAAAAAGGATTTTAATATATGAGAATAAAGCCGAAAAGAGAAACATTGCGCTTTGAAGTACATATATGCGACCATTGCAATTTAAATTGTAAATCCTGCGGACATTTTAGTCCTATCGCCGAAAAAAGATTCGTCGATTTGGATATTTTACAGAGAGATTTTAGCCGACTTTCGCAACTATCGAACAGAAAATGCGAAGTAATTGATTTAATGGGCGGAGAACCGCTTTTGCATCCGAAAATTATTGAAATATTTGATATTGCCGCAAAATACTTCGATACGACTATACAATTAGTAACAAACGGAATACTTTTGTCAAGCCAGCCCGACGAATTTTGGGAAAGTTGCAATAAAAATCGTATAACGATACTTTTAAGCGCATATCCAATACGAATAAACAGAGACAGGATTAGAGCGCGGGCGCATAAATTCGGCGTAACGTTTACGTCTCGGCTAAAATTCAGAGAAAAGGACTGGTTTCAGACGACTACGGATATTACGGGAAGCCAGAATATTGAAACCGCGTATAGCAACTGCGCGTCGGGAAACATTTGTTTGTATTTGGAAGACGGAAAATTGGCGACCTGCGGACTTCCGTTTTTTACTAAACATTTCAATAAATATTTTAATCATAGCGAAGTAAAATTCGACGAACCGAGCAAAGAAGATTTTGTCGATATTTTTAAGGTTAATTCTTTAGATGAAATTTTTGAAAGATTTACTCGCCCGATTCCGTATTGCCGATATTGTAAACCGGATAGCGTAAAATTCGGCAAATGGGAACTTTCGGAAAGGAAAATTGAAGAATGGATTTAATAAAAGAACTTAAAAAATCGAAATTGCCTTTGATTTTGTACGGCGCGGCGGAGTTTTCAAATCACGTAAAATTTATTTTGGATTGGCATAATATAAAAATAGATTTTGTAACGGTCGACAAGGAATATTGGCGCGAAGGTATGAAATTTTACGATTTTGAAATATTGCCTTTGGAAGACGTTTTGGCGAAAAATTTGGAAGTAAATATTGTCGTCGCGTTTATAAGCGACGATATTAAAGAAAAAATAGAGAAGTTAAAAAAACGCGCGAACGTGAAAAAATGCGTAATTTTCGATAAGCAAATTGTTCTGCGCAATATTTCGTTTTATTTGCGGGGAGGCGCAAAAAGAAGCGAAAAAGAAGAAATAGATATTGTCCGAAATTTTATTAGAACCTGCGATATTTACTTTCAAGACGAAGAAACGTCGCGAAAATTGGCTAATAATTGGTCTGGAAAAATAAATAACCCTAAAAATTTACGATTTATAGAAAACGCGATTCCCGTCGTTTTGTGCGCCAACGATGATTTCGCTCCTTATTTGGCGGTAATGCTGCAATCGCTTTTGGACAAAACAAATCCGCAAAGAAAATATCATTTTATTATTTTTCAAAGGGACTTTTCTTTGAAAACCAAAGAATGTTTATCTAATCAGACGTCTAAATTTCCAAACTGCGCCATAGATTTTTTTGACGTATCTTGCGCGGCTGGTGAAATTCCTATTCCTACAATGCTTCCCCGTTTTAGCGTAGATATGTATTCGCGGCTTTTAATTCCTTACTGGTTGGACAAATACAAAAAAGTAATTTATTTGGACAGCGATATGATTGCAAAAGCGGATATTGCCGATTTGTACGATTTGGATATTTTCCCGTTTTGTATCGGCGCGGTTATTGACCCGTTGGGAGTGTGCAAAAAAAACAAATTTTGCAATTTTCATTTGGAAATCGGCGGCGCGTTCGCGAATCTTGATAACTGGTCGCGCTATTTTAACAGCGGAGTTTTGGTATTTGACACAGAAAAATTCAGAGAAAAAATTTCTTATCGGGATTTGTTTCGTTTCGCGATATATTACTCCAACAGATATAAAAGACGCTGCAACGACCAAGACGTTCTCAATATTATAGTTAAAGAAGATTATTTCGTTTTGCCGTCAGAATACAACGATATGTGGCATTATTACGATAAAAACGGGCAATCAAAAATTCGCTCTGCGGCGTCAAAAGGTAAAATCCTGCACTTTACAACTTCAATAAAGCCTTGGAAATTAAATTCTGAAATTGAAAATAACCGCGACGTTATATCTTACAGAAAATACGCCGAAACGGTAAAATTGTTTAGAGAATATTACGACGGCGAAAAACGATATTTTGACTTTGACAAATTGAATAAAAAATTGAAAGAATGCAAAAACGTTCATTTTATGTATAACGATAAATTTACCAATTCGACTATAAATTTTATCAACGAACATTTTCCCGTAAAAGACAATTTGTTTTTGGTCGACAGGACTAATGCGGATAGTTTTACGTCGCAAAAATTCCCAAAAGAAGAAAACGTTATAGAGTTTGATTACGGTTTTCTGAATCCGAAATACTTAAAAAACAAAAAACTTATATTTCATTCTCTAAATTATTCGTCAACGGTTAATTATCTCTACAAAAACAAGCGACTGTTAGAGCATTCCTATTGGTTGGTTTGGGGCGCGGATTTATACGACGCGCCCGACGACGAAGCGAATGCTTTCGTCAGAAAAAATATTTACGGAATCGGCAGTATATGCGATAACGCTTTGATTATGAAAAAATACGGATTTCGGCACGTATTTTTCAATACTAATTTGTCTATTTCTCCCGTTTCGCAAAATTTGAGACATAAGCCGCGCAAAATGCGAAACGAAAACGAGCGCGTAGTTATCCAAATCAATAATTCTGCGGACGAAAGTACTTTGGAAATGTTGGATATTTTATCTAAATACAAAAATGAAAATATTCTGATAAAAACGGTTTTATCGTACAGACAAGTAGAATTACGGTCGAAAATAATAGATAAAGGCGCCGACATTTTCGGCGATAAATTTGTATTTTTGGACAAAATTATTCCTCCCGACGAATACGCCGAATATCTTGCTCAAAACGACGTTTTAATTCTTTATAGAAACAGATGGCACGCGTTCGACAATTTACTTTTGTCTTTATCTTTGGGAGTAAAAGTATTCGTCAGATTCGACACTACTACCGTTACGCAATTTTTTCTAAAATCGAAATTAAAGTCGGGATTTAATTTTTTTGACGCGGACAAAATTAAAGATATGGATTTTAAGGAATTTTGCGAAATATCCAAAGAAGCGGTTGCAGGCAATATCGCGTTTTCGGAATTATTTTTTAACGATGAAGAAAAAAAGATAAAAAGTTTTTCCGCCGTTCTTAATCATATTCCGATAAAACATAGAAAAAAGTGGCTCAAACCCGTAAATACGTATTTAATGATTTCCGTATTTTTGTGCGACCATTGCAATCAAAACTGCAAACATTGCGTTAGTTACAGTCCCGTCGCGGAAAAAAGTTTTGCAGATTTGGATATTTTGAAAAGGGATTTTAAACGTCTTTTGGAATTGGCAAATTCAAAATGCGCGCCGTTTGATTTAACGCTCAATTTAACGGGCGGAGAGCCGCTTTTGCATCCGAAAATTATCGAAATTTTTGATATTGCGGGCGAAATTTTTGATACGTCGACAAAAATCAGATTATCGACAAACGGAATACTTTTAGCAGACCAGCCCGACGAATTTTGGGAAAGTTGCAATAAAAACCGCATAAGAATATGCGTGTCGATATATCCTGCGGAAATAAACATAGAAAAGATAGAAAAGCAAGCGCATAAATTTGACGTAGACCTTACTAAATGTGAAAGAGAAGATATTTGGACAAAAAAATCGTTCGATTTTACGGGCGAACAAAATCTTGAAACCGCGTATATAAATTGTACGCGAGGTATAATTTTGGAAAACGGAAAATTTGCGCGTTGTTCTATGCCGTTTAAGACAAAACATTTCAATAAATATTTTATCGACGGAAAAGTAAAATACGGCGAACCGAGCAAAAAAGATTTTATAGATATTTTCAAAATCGGCTCTTTTAATGAAATTATAGAAAAATTTACGAGACCTTCTACTTATTGTCGATATTGCAAAGCAGCAGAGCCGGCTAAATGGGGACTTTCGGAAAGGAAAATTGAAGAATGGATTTGATAAAAGAACTTAAAAAATCGAAATTGCCTTTGGTTTTGTACGGCGCGGCGGAGTATGGAAAATACGTAAAACTTATTTTGGATTGGCATAATATAAAAATTGATTTCGTTGCGGTCGACAAAGAATATTGTCGTCCAAATATAAAATTCTACGATTTTGACGTATTGTCTATCGAAGACGTTTTGGCGAAAAACGTCGAAATGAACGTAATTTTGGCGTTTATTGGGAATAACGAAGAAAAAATAGAGAAGTTAAAAAAACGCGCGAACGTGAAAAAATGCGTAATTTTCGATAAGCAAATTGTTCTGCGCAATATTTCGTTTTATTTGCAAGGCGCACAAAGAAGCGAAAAAGAGGAAACGGAATTTTTTAGAAATTTTATTAAATCCGACGATATTTATCTTGAAGACGAAGAAACGGCGCGAACTTTGGCGAATAATTGGAACGGAGAGATAAATAAGCCGAAAAATTTACGATTTATAGAAAACGCTATCCCTGTAGTTTTGTGCGCCAACGACGATTTTGTTCCTTATTTGGCGGTAATGCTGCAATCGCTTTTGGACAAAACAAACACTCAAAGAAAATATCATTTTATTATTTTTCAAAGGGATTTTTCTTTGAAAACCAAAGAATGTTTATTTAACCAAACGTCTCAATTTCCAAACTGCGCCATAGATTTTATTGACGTATCTTGCGCGTTTGATGAAATCCCCGTTTATACTTCGTATATGAATCTTAGCGTCGATACGTATTCGCGGTTTTTGATTCCTTACTTATTGGACAAATATCCCAAAGTTATTTATTTGGACAGCGATATGATTGCAAAAGCGGATATAGCGGAAATTTACGATTTGGATATTCAACAGTTTTGTATTGGAGCGGCTATCGACCCGTTAGGAAATGCCGCGCAGAATAAATTATACAATCCCATTTTGGCGGCGGGCGGCGTATTTGCGAATCTTGAAAACTGGTCGCGTTATTTTAACGCGGGAGTTTTGGTTTTCGATACCGAAAAATTTCGAGAAAAAATTTCTTGCGCGGATTTGTTTCGGTTTGCGATATATTATACGAATCGCTATAAAAAGCATTTTAACGACCAAGACGTTTTTAATCTTATTATTAAGGACGATTATTTTGTTTTGCCGCCCGAATATAACGATATGTGGCGTCAGTATGACAAAAACGGAGAATTAAATTTCGTTCCCGCGCTTATCGACAATAAAATACGGCACTTTATAATATCCCCGAAACCTTGGGAGTTAAATTGTAAAATTGAAAATAATCCCGACGTTCTTTCTTACAGAGAATATGCGGAAAAGGTAGAATTGTTTAGGGAACGCGGAATAAAAGCGGCGCTTGAAAATTTGGATATTCATCTTGCGGAACACTGCAATCTCAACTGCGCGTATTGCTGTCATTGCAGCACGGTCGCCGAACCTGAATTTTTGAACATAGAGCGGTTTGAACGCGATTTAGCCAAACTCTCAAAATTAACCGACGGACGAATTTCTAATATTAAACTACTTGGCGGAGAGCCGCTATTAAATCCCGATATAGTTCGCATAATACAAATAACGCGCGCAAACATACCCGACGGTGAAATAGAAGTTCTGACAAACGGAATTTTGCTGACAAAAATGAAAGAGGACTTTTGGATTGCCTGTAAAAACAATAACGTTTCCGTTTCAATAAGCCAGTATCCGATAAAATTAGATACGGACAAAATTTTTGAAATCGCCGAAAAATACGGCGTTAAAACGTCGTGGTTTACGACTCAAAGACGAAACGACAGACGAGATAGATTTCGCGTTCAAAAATTTGATATGAGCGGAAAACGGGACATTTGCGAATCGTATAATAATTGCAAATGCCGAAGCACGTTTCTAAAAGACGGCAAAATTTATCCGTGTCCGCCTTTGCCTTCTACCATACATTTACAAAAGCGTTTCGGAGTAGAATTTTCAATATCTCAAAACGATTTTTTAGTTTTGGATAAAGTAAATAATTTGCGGGAAATACTAAACTTTATTTCTCGTCCCGTACCGTTTTGCAGATACTGCGTATTTGAAAACGAATTTGTGCAATGGAAAACAAGCGAAATGAAAAAGGAAGAGTGGATAATATGAAAAATTGCGTAAAAGAAATTAAAAAATCGAAATTGCCGTTAGTTTTGTACGGCGCGGCGGAATTTTCAAAATACGTAAAACTTATTTTGGACTGGCATAATATAAAAATTGATTTCGTTGCGGTCGATAAGGAGTATTGGCGCGAAGGTGTAAAATTTTACGATTTTGAAGTATTGCCTATTGAAGACGTTTTGGCGAAAAATTTTGAAATGAACGTGGTTTTTGCATTTATCAGCGACGATATTGAAAAAAAAGCGGAATTATTAAAAAAACTTGCGAACGTGAAAAAATGCGTAATTTTCGATAAGCAAATTGTTTTGCGCAATATTTCGTTTTATTTGCAAGGCGCACAAAGAAGCGAAAAAGAGGAAACGGAAATTTTAAGAAATTTTATTAAATCCTGCGATATTTATCTTCAAGACGAAGAAACGGCGAGGAGTTTGGCGAATAATTGGAACGGAGAAATAAATAAGCCGAAAAATTTACGATTTATCGAAAACGCAATTCCCGTCGTTTTGTGCTCCAACGATGATTTCGCTCCTTATTTGGCGGTAATGTTGCAATCGCTTTTGGACAAAACAAATCCGCAAAAAAAATATCATTTTATTATTTTTAATAGAGATTTTTCTTTGAAAACCAAAGAATGTTTATTTAATCAAACGTCTAAATTTCCAAACTGCGCGATTGATTTTATAAATGTTTCTTGCGCGTTAGACGAAATACCTCTTGTTTCTGTCGGACATATTAGCGTCGATACGTATTCGCGGCTTTTGATTCCTTACTGGTTGGACAAATATCCAAAAGTAATTTATTTGGATAGCGATATGATTGCAAAAACGGATATTGCCGATTTGTACGATTTGGATATTAGCCCGTTTTGTATGGGAGCGGTTATCGGTTCGTTGGGAACTTTTGTAAAAAATAAAAATTACGACGCCCATTTAACGCTTGGAGTATTTGCGAATCTTGAGAATTGGTCGCGCTATTTTAACAGCGGAGTTTTGGTATTTGATACGGAAAGATTCAGAAAAAAAATTTCTTGCGCGGATTTGTTTCGTTTCGCGATATATTATACGAATCGCTATAAAAAGAGGTTTAACGACCAAGACGTTTTAAATCTTATTATTAAAGACGATTATTTTGTTTTGCCGCCCCGCTGGAATTATACTTGGTATCCGCAGGGCGAAGAAAAAAATTATAGAACGGCGAAATCCGACACTAAAATATTGCATTTTGCGTCGCCTGTAAAACCTTGGGTGTTAAAGCCCGAAATTGAAAATAATCCCGACGTTTTATCTTACAGAAAATATGCGGAAACTGTCGATTTGTTTAGAGAACGCGGAATAAAAACTACGCTTGAACATTCCGTACCTTTTTGCAGATATTGCGTATTTGAAAACGAATTTGTGCAATGGAAAACAAGCGAAATGAAAAAGGAAGAATGGATAATATGAAAAATTGCGTAAAAGAACTTAAAAAATCGAAATTGCCGTTAGTTTTGTACGGCGCGGCGGAGTATGGAAAATACGTAAAACTTATTTTGGACTGGCATAATATAAAAATAGATTTCGTCGCGGTCGATAAGGAGTATTGGCGCGAAGGCGTGAAATTTTACGATTTTGAAGTATTGCCCATAGAAGACGTTTTGGCGAAAAATTTTGAAATGAACGTGGTTTTTGCATTTATAAGCGACGATATTGAAGAAAAAGCGGAACGATTAAAAAAACTTGCGAACGTGAAAAAATGCGTAATTTTCGATAAGCAAATTGTTTTGCGCAATATTTCGTTTTATTTGCAAGGCGGACAAAGATGCGAAAAAGAAGAAACGGATATTTTAAGAAATTTTATTAAATCCTGCGATATTTATCTTCAAGACGAAGAAACGGCGAGGAGTTTGGCGAATAATTGGAACGGAGAAATAAATAAGCCGCAAAATTTACGATTTATAGAAAACGCGATTCCCGTCGTTTTATGCGCCAACGACGATTTTTCTCCTTATTTGGCGGTAATGCTGCAATCGCTTTTGGACTATACAAATCCGCAAAGAAAATATCATTTTATTGTTTTTCAAAGGGATTTTTCTTTGAAAACCAAAGAATGTTTATTTAATCAAACGCTAAAATTTCCAAACTGCGCGATTGATTTTATCGACGTATCTTGCGCGTTAGATGAAATACCGCTTGTTTCTGTCGCCCATTTTAGTATCGACGCTTATTCGCGGCTTTTAATTCCTTACTGGTTGGACAAATATCCGAAGGTGATTTATTTGGATAGCGATATGATTGCAAAAGCGGATATAGCCGAATTGTATGATTTGGATATTCGCCCGTTTTGTATGGGAGCGGTTATCGGTTCGTTGGGAACTTTTGTAAAAAAGAAAAATTACAGCCATTATTTAAAGGGCGTATTTGCGAATCTTGATAATTGGTCGCGTTATTTTAACAGCGGAGTTTTGGTATTTGATACGGAAAAATTCAGAGAAAAAATTTCTTGCGCGGATTTGTTTCGTTTCGCTATATATTATCCTAACAGATATAGGAATCATGCTGTCGACCAGGACGTTCTAAATATTATAGTTAAAGAAGATTATTTTGTTTTGCCGCCACGCTGGAATTATACTTGGCATCGGGTGTTTGAAGAAAAAGAATATCCACCGGCGAAATTCGATACTAAAATATTACATTTCGCGTCGCCTGTAAAACCTTGGGTGTTAAAGCCCGAAATTGAAAATAATCCCGACGTTTTATCTTACAGAAAATATGCGGAAAAGGTAGAGTTGTTTAGAGAATATTACGGCGGAGAAAAACGATATTTTGATTTTGACAAATTAAATAAAAAATTGGCGGAATGCAAAAACGTTCATTTTATGTATTATGAAAAATTTACCAATCCGACTATAGATTTTATTAACAAACATTTTCCTCGAAAAGACAATTTGTTTTTAGTTAAAAGGACTCGTTCGCAAACTCTTATCGCTCAAAAATTTCCGAAAGGAGAAAACGTAATCGAATTTGATTGCGAATTTCTTAACCCGAAAGATTTTGTAAATAAAAAACTGCTCTTTCATTCGTTATTAGATACGTCTATCGTTAATTGGCTTTTCAACAATCGTGATTTGTTGAGCCGCTCTTATTTGGCAAATTGGGGCGGAGATATTCGATTTGCGCCGACGGACGAAGCGAGTACTTTCGTCAGAAAAAATATTTACGGAATATGTTCAAGTTCATCGTCTATGATAGAACTTATAAAACAAAAATACGGCTGCGGGCATAAATTTATCGATTGTAATTTTGTTATATTCCCGACGCATAATTTTAAGAAATTCGTTCAGTTAAGAAATAGACAAACTAAAAACGACGCCGTAATCGTTCAGGTTAATGTTTCGGTACACGAATCGACTTTGGAAATGTTGGATATTTTATCTAAATACAAAAATGAAAATATTTTAGTAAGAACGGTTTTGTCATATAGGTCTCCTGAATTTCGCTCAAAAATAATCGATAAGGGCGTCGACATTTTCGGCGATAAATTTATCTTTTTGGACAAAATGATTCCGCCGGACGATTATATAGAAGAACTTGCTAAAAACGACGTTTTGATTATTAACGCCGCGATAGGCGGGGGAAATATAACGACGTCTCTTATGCTGGGAAAAAAAGTGTTCGTAACATCCGAGTTTCAATTTAACCGCAATTTTTTGGAAAATGGGTTAAAAGTGTTTGACCCGAGCGAGATAAAAGATATGAGTTTTAAGGAGTTTTGTGAAATATCAAAAGAGACGATTGAAAATAATATAAAAAAAACCGAGGAAATGTTTAGCGAAGAAAGAAAAAAAAGCGATTTCGCCAAAGTTTTCGACGATAAATGCCCCGCGCTTAATTCGGAGGTAAAATAGTGATAATTTTTAACAAAGCGGCGTTTCTCGGCGCTGAAATCGACTGCATAAAAGACGCGATTTCAGGTAGGATAAGCGGAAACGGCAAATACACTAAACTCTGCAATGAAATTTTACAAAAACAAACGGGCGCAAAAAAAGCGCTTTTAACTAATTCATGTAGCGCCGCGCTTGAAATGAGCGCACTAATGCTGGATTTAGAACCGAACGACGAGGTTATTTGTCCGAGTTTTACTTTTGTTACGACCGCAAGCGCGTTTGCTTTGCGGGGAGCGAAAATTGTTTTTACGGATATTAAAAACGATACTCTGAATTTGGATGAAAATTTGCTGGAACAGGCGATAACCGGTAAAACCAAAGCGATTGTCGCGGTACATTACGCGGGAGTATCTTGCGAAATGGATAAAATTTTACAAATTGCAAAAAAATATAATCTGAAAGTTATAGAAGACGCGGCGCAGGCAATAGGCAGTTTTTACAAAGATAAACCCTGCGGCTCTATCGGCGACTTCGGCTGTTTATCGTTTCACGAGACAAAAAATATATCCTGCGGAGAGGGCGGCGCACTGCTTGTAAATAATGAAAATTTTATTGAACGCGCGGAAATTATTATAGAAAAAGGCACAAATCGCAGTAAATTTTTTAGGGGAGAGGTCGATAAATATACTTGGGTTGAACTCGGCGGTTCTTATCTGCCGAGCGATATTCTTGCGGCGTATTTGTATCCGCAACTTTTAAGTTTGGAACAAATAAATAACAAAAGAATGGAAATTTGGAACAATTATCATAAAAATTTTGAAGAGTTTGAAAAGAAAGGAATAATAAAAAGACCTTTTATTCCCGTAAACGTAAAACATAACGCGCATATTTATTATTTGCGGTTTAACGGTTTGGATATTCGTACGAAATTCATAAATTTTATGAAACAAAACGAAATTTCGTGCGTGTTTCACTATGTTCCTTTGCATTCAAGCCCGGCAGGACAAAAATACGGGCGGGTTATCGGCAAAATGGACGTTACGAATAACGTAAGCGACACGCTTGTCCGTATGCCCATTTTTTACGCGATGGAAATTGAAACGCAGAACAGAGTTATAGAAAAAACGAGTTTGTTTTTGAGAGGTTTATGAAATGAAAAAAGTAGCGGTTTTGCAATCGAATTACATTCCTTGGAAAGGATATTTTGATATAATTTCGCAAACGGACGAGTTTATTTTTTACGACGACGTTCAATATACTAAACACAACTGGCGGAATAGAAATAAAATTAAAACTAAAAACGGTCTTTTATGGCTTTCCGTTCCCGTAGGCGAATCGCAGAGCAGATTAGTATGCGAAGTGGAAATACCAAATAACGTTTGGCAAAAAAAACATTGGCAAACCATTGAGCAATTTTATAAAAAAGCGCCGTATTTCAAAGAATACAAAGATTTTTTTGAAAATTTTTATCTGAATAAAATTCATACGAATTTATCTGAAATGAATAAGAGTTTAACAATGAAAATCTGTAAAGATATTTTAGGTATAAAAACCAAATTTAAAGATTCCCGAAAATTTAATTTACACAGTAAAAAAGAAGAGCGGCTTTTGGAACTTTTGCAAAAAGCAAACGCCGATTATTATTTGTCGGGTCCTGCCGCAAAAGATTATATTGACGAGCGGCATTTTGCGGACAAAAATATAAAACTTGAGTATATGGATTATTCAGGTTATCCTGAATATCCGCAACTGTTTGGGCAATTTGAACACGGCGTTTCGATTTTGGATTTAATTTTTTCAGTCGGCAAAGATTCGCCGTATTACGTTTACGGATGGAGAAACAAATGAAAAATATCTTTAAAAGAATATTGCGATGAATTGTTTGGGCAAATATTATTTTGGATATAAATATCGCATAAGAGGAATTATTATGAAAAACGAATTTTACTCCGTTTTAGAAAACACGGAAGAAACGCTTAAAGCGCGTATTATCGAAGAAGAGAAAAATATTTTTCCGCAAGACGTAGTTCTTGAAACCACGACTTTTTGTAATTTAAAATGCGTTATGTGTTTTAGGAATAAATTGACCGCCAAACAATCCGTTATGCGCTGGCCTTTGTATATTAAACTTATTGAAGAAATTGCGCAAAAAGCCAAAGATACAACGCGGCTTTGGTTGTGTTTTCGCGGCGAACCGCTGATGGATAAAGATTTTATTGACAGAGTTATTTTTGCGAAACAAAAAGGTATAAAAAATGTGGTTATCAATTCTAATATGAATCTTATGAAAAAAGATTTGGCACAAGATTTGGTAAAGGAAGGTCTAAACAATATTTTTGTCGGGCTTGACGCCGCTACGCAGGACGTTTATTCCAAAATACGAGTGGGCGGAAATTTTGATAAAGCCGTGAAAAATACTGTTTATTACAAAGAAACGCTTGATAAATACGGTAAATCCGACCAGCAAATAGTCGTTCAATTTGTTGAAATGCCGCAAAACATTCATCAAAGAGAACAGGTAGTCGAATTTTGGGGTAAATACGGAATACCTGTAAAAATTCGTTCTCTTTCTTCTTGGGCTGGCGTAGGAGAAATATTAGATATTTCGACAAAACGTTATAATCGTTTGCCGTGTTACAGGATTATGAACATTCTTGCCGTGTCGGCGGACGGTTTTACAGGATGGTGCGCTTGCGATTACGATATGAAAATTCCGCTCGCCAATCTCAATGAAAATACGATAGAAAATGTTTGGCAAACGGTTAAAAAAGAACAAAGAGCCGTTCAATTAAACGGCGAATGGGATAAACTGCCAAAACTTTGTCGCGATTGCGAAGATTGGCACAGAGCGTTTGTAAAATACGAAAACTTAACGGTTAAAAACAATCGTTAAAGAAAGGCGTTAAAATAATGTCGATAAGCGAAGAAATAATTAAAGTGGAAGAGAATTATCGTTCAAAATATAAGGAACACGGATATTCGCCGATGTCTTTGGGATGGGATAAGGGCAAACAGCAGATACGTTTCGATATTCTTACGTCTCAATACGATTTTACCGAAAAATCGGTTTTGGACATCGGCTGCGGCTTCGGCGACTTGAACGAGACGTTAAAAAAATATAAAAATTATTCGTATTTCGGCATTGATTTGGTGGAAGAATTTATAAACGAGGCGAAAACGCTATACGGAAAAAAAGATAACATAGTATTCGAGTACGGAGATTTTTTGAATAAGGAATTTAGTCGTACTTTTGATTATGCGATTTTATCCGGCGCGTTTAATCTAAAATTTTCGAGCGTTGACAACTACGATTTTGTTAAGCGCGTTATGTCTAAAACGTACGAATTGACAAACGACGGATTTGCTTTTGATTTTTTATCCGACAAGGTCGATTATAAATTAGAGCATACTTTTCATTACAATCCGTCGCGAATTTTGGAAGACGCGTACAAATATTCCAGAAACGTTGTTTTGAGAAACGACTATATGCCTTTTGAGTTTTGTGTTTTTGTGTTTAAGGACGACAGTTTTACAAAAGACGACACTATGTTTAACAGGTATAAAAATTTATATTGCAATAAAACGAAAGGAAAAATATGCAAATGAAAAAAACGGTTATTTTCGGCAATAATATTATAGCGGAAATGATTTATAACGACGCCGTTTTGCATGGGAGCGAATTTGAGTTTGTCGCTTTTACAGTGGACGAAGAGTATTTGACGGGAGATACGCTTTGCGGATTGCCGCAGGTAAGTTTTGAAAAAGCGCTTGTCTTATATCCGCCGTCCGATTTTAATATAATATCCTCCGTTTATTTGACGACAAGATTGAGAAGAAGGATGGAGATTTTTGAAAAAATAAAGACCGCCGGTTATTATATGCCCAATTATATAAGTAAATTATCGGATACGCCGTCCGATACGGTTATGGGGGAAAATAACATTGTTTTTGCTTTTACGCATATCGGGCTTCACGGTAATATGGGCGATTTTAACATTATCAGGCAAAACGTCTATTTAGGTCATCATTTTAATATCTCAAACGGAAATATTATTGCTTCCGGCTGTACTCTGGGCGGTCGCTGCCGTATCGGAAATCATTGTTTTATAGGCGTAGGCGCGGCTGTTTTAGACAGAATATTGATAGCGGATGAAACTCTTATCGGCGGCGGCGCAGTTGTTACGAAAGATACGGACGCCTGCACAAAATACGTCGGCAATCCTGCAAAACCTGCGGGCTGCCATAACGATACGGGCATCGTTATAAAAGTTAGAGGAGAAACGACAGTATGACGGATTTAATAGTAAATTTTACGCCTACCGGAATGATACCGACTAAAAGCCAGACGCCGCACGTTCCCCTTTCTTGCGAAGAAATTATTTCGGACGTGAAAAACGCCTATTCTATCGGTATAACAATGGTGCATCTTCACGCGAGAAGTCAGGACGTTTCATCGTGTTACGATAAAAACATATACGCCAAAATTATTTCAGGCATTCGAAATTACGCGCCCGATTTGGTTATATGCGTGTCCACGAGCGGTCGTATGTACGCCGGTCTTGAACAACGTTCGGACGTATTGTTTTTGGAAAACGATTTAAAACCGGATATGGCGAGTTTAACGTTAAGTTCTCTTAATTTTAATACTAACGCAAGTATTAACGAACCTCAAATAATTATGGATTTGGCGCGAATTATGAAAGAAAAAGGCATTAAACCGGAACTTGAAGCGTTTGATTCGGGTATGATAAACTATTCCAAATATTTAATAAAAAAGAAATTGATGAGCGAACCTTATTATTTTAATCTGATATTGGGAAATATCGCCTGCGCTCAGGCAAATTTGCTTTCAGCCGGCTTAATGGTGAGCGAATTGCCGCAAGAATCCGTTTTTTCTTTCGGAGGAATCGGAGATATGCAGTTGAGAGTTAATTCGATGTCTATTTCTATGGGTTACGGCGTTCGCGTAGGTCTTGAAGATAATATTTGGTATGATAAGGAAAGAACGACGTTAGCCACAAACGTTATGCTTTTGGAAAGAATTATAAATATTGCCGCCGCCAATCAGCGAAAAGTAATGACTCCCGTAAAACTTCGCGAATATCTTGGACTTTGCGAAGGCAACGGCAATTATGGTATAAAATAAAGGTTTAATTAAGGAATTTTACCAGCCATTTAAGTTTGGGCATAAATTATTTTACTTGTCGAAAGAAAATTTTATAAAACGGAGGAGATATTTATGGACTTGCAGGATTTTTTGGCAAAATTTGCCGATTTGTTTAATGAAAAGGACGCAGCAAGCATTAAAGCGGATACGAAATTTAAGGAATTGGACGAGTGGTCTAGTTTGATTGCTCTTTCGGTTATCGCTATGATAGAAGACGAGTATTCGATTGCCGTAAAGGGAAACGACATAAGAAATTCCGATACGGTAGAGAATTTGTTTAACGCCGTCAAGGGATATAAATAATTATGGCTTTTCTTAAAATAGAAAACGTGAAGATGAGCGGAATCTCCGCTTGCGTTCCCAAAAATATTGAAGAAAATTCGCGGTATTTGCTTTTTGACGATAAAAATTATCGGGATTTTGTCGCTATGACGGGAGTAGAACGAAAAAGAAAGAGAGATAGCGACGTTTGTCTTTCCGATTTATGCGTCGCCGCCGCTCAAAAACTTATTGCCGATTTACAATGGAATAAAGAAGAAATTTCGTTTTTGCTTTTGGTTACGCAATCGCAGGATTATATTTTACCCGCTACGTCGATAATAATTCAAGACCGTTTGGGTTTGCCGAAAGATTGTTTTGCCTTGGATATTTCTTTGGGTTGCAGCGGCTGGGTTTACGGTATGAGCGTAATAAGTTCGCTGTTGAGCATCCATAAAAAAGGGAAGGGCTTATTGCTTGCCGGCGATGTTACCGTTACCAACAATTTCACGTTTCTGGATAAAAGTACTTACCCGCTTTTTGGCGACGCGGGAACGGTAACGGCTTTTGAATACGCGCAGGACGCAAGTCCCCAATTTTACGGTCTCAATTCGGACGGCGGCGGATATAAGGCGATTATTCAAAAAGACGGAGCGAATAGAAATCCAACGTCCGCGTCTTCATTTATACCGAGAACTCGCGGCGAAGGTATTGTGTCCAATGATTTATCCGTAGTTTTGGACGGAATGGACGTTTTTTCTTTCGGTATAAAACGTGCGCCGGAAAGCGTAAATCAGTTATGCGAGAATTTTAATCTGGATAAGGAGAAGGTCGATTATTTTACGTTTCATCAGGCGAATAAATTTATGAACGAGCAGATAAGAAAAAAGTTAAAATTGCCCCCTGAAAAAGTTTCTTATTCTTTGAAGGACTTCGGAAATACGAGCAGCGCTTCCATTCCTCTTACGATGGTTACCGAATTGAAAAACGAACTTGAAACGAAACGGTTAAATCATATCGCCTGCGGATTCGGCGTCGGTCTTTCGTGGGGCAGCGTATATTTTAATACTCAAAATTTAGTCGTTTCTCCTTTGGTGGAGGTATGATTATGTATAATCCGTTTTCGCTTGAAAAAAAAACGATACTTGTTACGGGCGCTTCTTCGGGAATCGGGCGGGCGGCGGCTATCGAGTGTTCAAAGATGGGCGCTTCTTTAATAATTACAGGTAGAAACGAAGAGCGGTTGAACAAAACGTTCGAGGACTTGCAAGGCGGCGGGCATAAAAAAATCGCGTGCGATTTGACCTCGCAGGAAAATATGGAAGAGTTGGCGAAACAGTTGCCCGCTTTGAATGGAATAGTGCATTCAGCAGGTATTAACGGGGGGTTTCTGCCGTTTCAGTTTGTTTCTTCGCAAAAATTAAAAGAAGTGTTCGACATAAATTTTTTCGCTCCAACGCTACTGTCTCAAACATTGATAAAAACTAAAAAATTGCAAAACAACTCGTCGATAGTATTTATCGCGTCGGTAAAAGGTCCTGTCAGCGTAACGGTCGCCACGTCTATATATGCGTCTTCTAAAAGCGCGGTAACGGCAATGGCAAAAAGTATGGCATTGGATTTGGCGCCAAAAAAAATAAGAGTAAATTGCGTTTTACCCGGAATGGTCGAAACGCCGCTTATAAACGACGACGCGTTAACGCGAGAACAAATAGACGCGGATATAAAATCATATCCTTTAAAACGATACGGCAAGCCGGAAGAGATTGCGTATGCGGTTATTTATTTATTGTCCGACGCAAGCGTTTGGGTAACCGGTTCGAATTTGGTTATCGACGGCGGCGTTACGCTTTCATAATTTATAACGGAAACAAAAAATGGCGTTCATTACTTATAAAAACGTTGGGATTCGGGCAATATCGGCGTGCGTGCCGCCTAAAATCGCATACAATAAAGACCTCGGATACTTAATTGCGCAAGAAGAAATTGAAAAAACAATAAACGCTATCGGCATAAGAGAACGCAGAATAAGCGATGAAAATACCACCTCGTCCGATTTGTGTTTTAAGGCGGCGAAAAAACTTATTGAAGATAACGATATAGACGTAAATACGATAGACGTTCTTTTGTTTTTAAGTCAAACGCCCGACTATAAAATTCCCGCGACCGCGCCTGTTTTGCAGAATCGCCTCGGCTTGCCCCAACGAACCGCGTGTTTCGATTTGAATTTGGGTTGTTCGGGTTTCGTGTATGGGCTGTCCGCCGCTTTCGCTTACGCTTCCCAGCAGGGAGTAAACAGGGTTTTACTTTTGGTCGGAGAAACGTTTTCAAAAATCACGTCGCCTTACGATAAAGTGAATTTACCTTTATACGGAGACGCAGGTACGGCTACACTCATAGAAAAGGGAGATTATTGCGATTCCTTTTTTGAACTGATGAGCGACGGTTCGGGAGCAAAAGCGATAATTATACCCGCTGGAGAATGCAGAAATCCGTCAACGCCGCAAAATTTGCAAATTACTCAAAAAGAAGAAGGAAATAAACGCTCGCAGCATCAAATTTATATGGACGGAATGGATATTTTTAACTTTACGCTGCGGGTAGTTCCCAAAGCGATAAAAAATATGC
>WRFX01000012.1 GCA_009787445.1 Chitinivibrionia bacterium
CCGTAAAAAAGGAGCAAATATGTCGATAGAATTAAGCAAAAAAAGCGCGAACATTATCCGCTCGCAAATTCGTGAAATGAGTATCGCCTGCAAGGAACAGAACGGTATAAATCTGGCGCAGGGCGTTTGCGATATGGAGACGCCGAGCGTTCTTTTTAACGGAGCGATAGAGGCGTTTAATAAAAATTTCAATTCTTACACGCAGGCGGAAGGGACTTATGAAATCCGCGAGGCGATAGCGCAAAAAGAGTTTCGGGACAAGGGTTTGGTTTTGGACGCAGGCAATATCGTTTTATCAAACGGCGCGACGGGCGCGTTTTACAGCGCGGTTTTGGCGACTCTTAACGCGGACGACAGCGTTATAGTGTTTGAGCCGTATTACGGTTATCACGTCGCGACGCTTGCGTTTGCAGGTATAAACATAAAATACGTTCGTATGGACAGTAAAAATTTCTGGTCGTTTTCTACGGACGACATTATAAAACAAATCGACAAAACTACCCGCGCTTTCATAATAAATACGCCAAGCAATCCGAGCGGAAAGGTGTTTTCGCGAAAAGAACTGCAAACGCTCGGCGAAATTGCCGACAGATACAATTTGTTTGTCATAAGCGACGAAATTTACGAATATTTTGTATATGGCGGCAAAAAACACATTTCTCCGATGCAAATAGAAACGCTTAAAAACAGAAGTATAATCGTCGGCGGATTTTCAAAAAGTTTCAGCATTACGGGCTGGAGAATCGGATATTCCATAGCGAGTTCGCAGGTAAGCGCCGCAATAACCCAGTTTAACGATTTGATTTACGTATGTTCGCCTTCGCCGTTTCAGCACGCCGCGGCTGCCGCGCTGCACGAATTAAAGCCGCAATACTATGAAAACCTGCGGGATACGCATTTTCAAAAGCGCGAAATTTTTTGCGATACGCTTNAAGANTTAGGATTAAATCCTTTCGTTCCCGACGGCTCCTACTATGTTTTGGCGGATATCGGAAAAATTAAGGCGAAAACAAGCAAGGAGCGGGCGTTAATTTTTCTTGCCGAAACGGGAATTGCGGGCGTTCCGGGCTCCGCGTTTTATCACGATAACTTCGGAGACAATTACATACGCTTCTGCTTTGCCAAGGAAATGTCTATAATTAACGACGTTTGCGAGAAATTGCGGGGGGCGGGGATATGAAGAGAACGGGGTGAGTAAGGGGACTTGAACCCCCAACAACCGGAACCACAATCCGGTGCTCTAACCAATTGAACTACACTCACCATAAAAAATTGCCGAAAAAATAATTTTTCGCATTGCCGTCTGTCAAGAGTTATTTAAGAATTATATTTCCCCAAGACGCAGGCGAATATTGCGACGCTTTTACAGGATAGGCAAATTTGTCGCCGTGTATCATAAAACCGAATTTTCTGCCGTTTTCAAATTTTATTCCCAAATCATACCAGGGAATAAACAAAACTTTTCCGTTTGTCGCGTCAAAAATTTTCATATCGCCTTCCCAATCGCGAACCTTATATTGAACCGACGTCGTTTTAACGTCGACGCTTCTTTCGGGATATAAAAATTCAACGGATTTGTCTTCGTCGTTAAACCTTATTATGCGATTTGCAAACGCCAAAAACGCGGTTTTGCTGTTGGCAAAATCAAGCGAGACAGTAAGATTTCCTTTCGTATCGTTTAAGGCGATAATCAAGCCGTTTTTGTTGTAAGCAAATTTGTGCGTTTCGTCGACATTTACGGGAAAATTTTTCACGTCGCCCGAAAAAATATTTGCCGTGTCGCAATATTCAAGAAGTTCCGTCCTGACCAATCCGTAAGGTCCGTAATTTTTTGAATCGGCATTGCCCACGACCGTTTCCTTTATCCACAAAGCGTCTTTGCCCACGACGTCTCTTTTTACTCCCGAAAATTCAAGCGTCCATTCTTTTTCTATCGCTTTTATCGATTTTGTAGAAATCGCAGACGCTTTTCCATTGCTGTCTCTCAATAATAATTCGTAACGCACGGTTTTTCCCGAATCGTCGTCGGTTACGCCCGCGCTGAAACTTAAAACGTCGCTGCGAAAAGAATGCCAAACTTCAGGCGAATATAATTCCGCAAAACTCGCGGCAAAAAATAGAAACGTTATTGCAAAAACCAAATGTTCTTTCATTTTTTTACTCCTTTTTAAAAAATTTACGGCTAAAAATAATAAATGCCGAATAAACATATTGAAACAAAAACAAAAATATTGCTTTTCGGCGCTGAAAAATAGTATTTTGGCAAAATGAAACGAATAAATTTTTCTATTTACATAAAACAACTGCCCTCAAACATCATTCTTGAATATTTGAGCGGCGCCAATTCGTCGAGAATTTTAACAAACGGCGTTTATGACGAAATTTCGGCAAATTTTTTTGAAAAAGAATATATTTCGCAAAAATTATCGCAAATATCGCAGGAAATAAAAGACGAAATTTTTCAAATTTATTTGCGCGGAGATTTCGGCAAAAAAATTTCGTCGCGCTTAAAGGCGGAAATTCTTAAAACGTTTTTGGTTTTTGAAGGCATAGACGAAAACGCCGATACTTTTTTCGGATTTGACGATTTGTCGCAAATTCTTGCGCAAAATTTTGCACAAAATTTAATTTTACAGGAAGAAGACGGCAATCCGCAACTTTTTTTCGGAACTTTTTTAAGCGATTTTGTGATAATTTTGGATATGTTTGCAAGCGGCGAAAGTAAAATTTGCACAAACGGCGCCTATTCGCAAAGATGGACGGATTTATTGAAAGAGCGCTGCGGAATAGGAAAATTGCTCGATTCGCACGACGATTTAAAAAAAGTTTTGGATTTCGTTATTGACTTTTCAAGGTTTTGCGGCGCAAAATTTTCAAGCGAAGACGGAAAAATTTCCATACTTTCAAACATAGACGAATTGCTCGAAAAAGTTTCGGAAGAGATGCAAAAAAACGCGCCGAAAATTATAAATACTTTTTCAAAAACCGTAGATTTTTATTTTTTGCGCTCGCTTATTGAAAACGATGAAAAAAACGTGAAATTTAGCGAAAATTCCATAACGCAAATTGCCGACGACGTCGATTTTTCGCTGAAAATTTTTCATTGGTGCGGACTTGCGACGCTATATAAAAATTCGTTTAAGATGAAAGAACGCGCAAATTTTCATTTTCAAAACGGATATGTTTTGCCCGATTTCAGCGTTTATATTCCGATAGAAGTAAATCCTTTGCAGTTAAATAAAATTTTATATTCGACAAAAATTATTTCCGTCGACGTAATTTATCACGGAAAAATAGATAAAAAGCGAGTTGAAGAATCGCTTGTAAACGGAATAAGCGAAAAAGAAATTGTTGAAATTTTGCAAATTTGGAAAGTTCCGCAATCCATAGAAAAAACGATTTTGGAATGGGTTCATTCGTTCAAACGCGCTTTTGAGGACTTGCCTTACATCGCTTTCAGAAACGACATTGCGCCGAGTATCGCGGGGCATCAGGAATTAAAAGAAATTTTAACCCCGATTGAAGGATATACTTTTTTTAGAGTTAAGTCGGGAGAAGAAAAAACCGCGTTTGAAGCGCTTGAAAAATTTGGCTTCGACCTGCGAAAAAGCGGCGAAAAAAACGAACTCGCGTTAGAAAAAAACGAAGAAAAAAACGAAGAAAACAAATTTAACAAAAATCCCCGACTCCCGACAAAAACGCAAAAATATATTTTGGTGGTCGATTAAATTATTTTAAATTATTTGCGGCGTTTTTTCGCTTTTTCTGATATGTGTTTTTCCGTATCCAAAATCATTTTTTGCAAACTTTTGTTGTCGTTTAGCGTGGAAATTTCCGCTTTTTTTCTCGTTTGTTCGTCCAAAATTACCTTGTTTATTTGATAACCCGTGTAATTTTCTATGTTTTTGAGTAAGTTTTCTTCTTCTTCGCCGCAAAACGAAATCGCTTCGCCTTTGTTTGTTCCGCGACCCGTTCGCCCAATTCTATGAACGTAATTTTCAGCAATTTCGGGCAAATCGTAATTTATCACGTTCGTAACGTTTGCGATATCGATTCCTCGCGCCGAAATATCTGTCGCTACCAAAATATTAAACTTATTTTCGCGAAAATTTTCCAATGCGCGTTCGCGTTCGGTTTGCGCAAGTCCGCTGTGATAAACGTCGCAGACAATATTATTTTTGTCTAAAAATTTTTTTATTCGCTCAACTCGCACCTTTGTTCGCGCAAAAATTATAATTTTCGCCTGCGGATTTTCGACTAAAAAATCGAGTAAATAAAATCTTTTTTCGTCCTGTTTTACAAATAAAACGCCGTGTTTTACGTTTTTGGAAACGGGGTCTTTGGGCGAAATTTGTATTCGTATCGCGTCGCTTTTTATTTGAGCATAAGCCAATTTTTTAATTTCGTCGTCTATCGTCGCGGAAAAAAACATCGTTTGGTGCCGCTGTTTCAATATTTTTTTTATGTAAATTAAATCGTCGTAAAAGCCGAGTTTAAGCATTTTGTCCGCCTCGTCCAAAACAAAATATTTTACGCTTGAAACGTCGATAATTTTTTGCGAAATCAAATCGAACATTCTACCGGGCGTGGCAATTAAAACGTCTATTCCTTTTTGGATTTTCGCCGCTTGTTTGTCCTGTTCTACGCCGCCGTATAAAGCGAAATTTACGACGTCCGTATGTTTGGAAAGTTTATTGAAAACGCTTCCGATTTGCTTTGCCAATTCGCGAGTCGGACACATTACAATACACTTAATTCCGTCGGTTCGGCGATTTTTTTTCTGTTTGTCAATCATATCTATTATTGGAATTGCGAAAGCGGCGGTTTTTCCCGTGCCGGTTTGCGCCACCGCTAAAACGTCTTCGCCGACTAAAATCGACGGAATGCACTTGTATTGAATATCGGTCGGCTTTTTAAACCCCGAATTTTCGAGGTTTTTTTTAATTTCGTCGCCGATTTTAAGTTCAGTAAATTTCATAAAAAGTTAAAATTTAATTACTTCCGCGCCGCCCCAAATTCCCATATCGGGAAGCGAGCCGTCTGTCTCTCTAAAACCTCTGTCGCCGATTCCCGCATCTATGCACGGCGAAAACGGCGACAAAAAATAACGCTGGTCTTTAATTTCGTTTATAATACTTTGCGACATAGGAAGTTTTTGCCTTTTTCCCGCGTTTTGCGCCGCGTTTTGCGCCGCAAAATTTTCTATAAAAATCGGGTCCATAACCAAATTTCCCGCAAAATCGGTGGAATCTCCGTTTGCGTTTGTTCTTGTGTTTCTACCGAAACGCGGGTCGGTATCGGAAAAATTTCTCCCGTTTCCAAACGCCAAATTGTTTTTGAAAGCAATTTCCGTATTTTTGTCGCCCCAAAGTCCCAACATATTGTTGTTTATCAATATTGAATTATAAATAAACGGATTGGAATCGACGACTCGTATGCCCGCAAGATAATTTTGTGAAAAAACGCAATGAAAAACGCGCGCGTCCGCTCTGTTTTCGAGGCGAAGCCCCACGTTGTTAAATTCAAAAAGCGTGTTGCGAATAAATGGAATTCCGCTATTTACAGTGATTCCGTTTGCCGCCGAAGTTATTATCGTGTAACCTATGCTTACTTCCTGACTTTTTCGCGAATCTATAACTATTCCAAACCAATGAGTATAGGGATTTTCAATGTCTTTTCCTCTGAAAATAATTGGACTCGTAGGCGTTCCGATGGCATGAAGCGCGCCGTTAATGGTAATTTTTACGGTAAAAGAATCGAGAACGCTTACCTGTTCAATATTCGACGGAATTTTTATGGGTTTTTCTATTAAAATCTCTACTCCCGGGTCTATTACGAGGCGGGCTTGTTGTTCTACTACCACGTCGTTGGTTAATATATACGGACTTTCGTCCGCCGTCCATCGCGTATGTTGGCTAATAATTCCGTCGGATATTATAGTTTGCGCAAAACAAAAACTTACCGAAAGAAAAACGGCTAAAATTATTGCGACCAAATTTTTATTTCTACAAAACATCAATTTTCCCCATCTTAATAAGTCCACCAATATCCGCTAATAAGAAGCATACACAAAAGATTTATAGCGTCGTTGTACACATCGCTCTTCAAATTTAACATAGAACTATAAGTTTTGTTCAAAAAATTTTGATTTTCCGCATTCGCTATCATTCCCGCGGCAAACGGAGCGACAAAACACGCTTTCGAGGAACTACTACCAATAGGCGTTCCGTTTAATTGATATCCATCTTTAATGCCGTTAGAATTTCCTCCTGTCGCGTCGTTTATCCAAGAACTTATTTTGTCTATTTGCATTTTTGCGGCGGGCGTTCCGTGATGAGCGTAATCGGCGGCGAGTCGCCAAGGAACACGACACGCGTTATACGAATAATGTTGAGCGTTTTTCTCTCCCGTTCCGCCGCCCAAAGGGTCGGGCACAATAGGAGAACCCGTTACAAAATCGGGAATAAGCCCCGTTCTTGAATTTGAACCTTCGTTTAAAAGCGAATAAACCATATTTGCAGTTTGAAGCCAAAAATCATCGCCCGTCGCTTTATAAAACGCTCTGAAATGTCCGGGCATCCAATCGGAACTTCTTGTAGCGTTATTGTTGGAACTCCACCTATTATGCCAATCGCCGAGTTTGGTTCTATAAATATCCTGATGCATTTCCGAGCGTTTTATCGCTTCAATAAGAATTTTCGCTTCGTTTAAGTATTTCTCTTCTCCCCATCGTTTATGAGCCAAAAGAAGCGCGTAAGCGTTATCCAAATCGCCGTCGGTGGCGGAATTATCTACAGCCGCGTCATCGGAATCAACATCGGTTACAATCCACGACATTAAATCGGGGTCTGTTCTTGAATGTTGCGCTTTTCGTAAAGCGTTCATCCCGTCGAAAATTGTTTTTTCATCTCCCTTAAAATTTACCAACGCAAAAATTATCATTCCATAACCGTGCGCTTCCGAAATCGTTAGGGCAATTTCTCCGTTTTCTCCGTTTCCCGTCGCTTGTATGTAATATTTTTTGCCGCTTGCCTGTTTCAGATAATCTTCTCTGTATTTGTTATATTTTGTTTTTACGTCGCTAAAAAGTTGCGCTGGCGTTCTGTTGTTCGGTTTAATCGTTCTACCGTCGTAGTTTGACGCGGTATCTTCAAACGTATTGTCTACATATTCAACAATGGGGTCGCCCCCTGTACAGTTGATAAAAAACATAGCCGCTCCAAACGACAACAGATATACGAATTTCACCTAAATTTTCTCCTTTTTAATTTGGCGCTTCCCAGTTGCCCGTTATTAAAAGCATACTCAAAAGTTGAAGAGCCGCCGCGTACGCCTCATTGGGAGTTTTTCCTCTAACATTGTCGTAAGTTTTATTCAAAAAACTTTGGTTATTGGAATTTGCAATCATTCCAGCCGCAAACGGAGCCGCGAATATAATATCGTAAAAATCATAACCGTTGGCAACACTTCCGTTTAAATTATAACTGCTCTTTATATCCGCCGCATTTTCGCCCGTCGCGTCTTTTAACCAAGCGCTTATTTTGTCTATTTGCGTTTTGGCGCGATTTTCTCCGTTATGAGCGTAATCCAAGGCAATTCTCCAAGGAACGCGGCAGGCGTTATAAGAATATATATCGCAAGGATTCGCCTCCGAAGCGCCTCCGCAACTTGCGTCCGCTCTCGCGGGAGTTCCCGTTACAAAATCAGGCACAAGTCCAGTGTTTGAATTTGACACTTGTCCTAAAAGTTTATAAACCGTATCTCTTGCTTGACGCCAATAATTATCGTTTGTCGCTTTATAAAACGCTTCAAAATGTCCGGGCATCCAGTCGGAACTTCTTGTGTCCATACTATTGATACTCTTCCAATCGCCCAATTTTGTCCTTTTTGCGCTCGACATTAAACTGTTTTTTATTTTTGTAATGTGGTCTACGGCTTCATTTTTATAATTTCCGCCCCACTTTTTACTTGCCAAAAGAAGCGCGTAAGCAATATCCAAATCGCCGTCGGTCGCGGCGGAACCATCCATCGCGTCGCCATTTGAGGTGCGCGGGACTTGTCCGACTGTTTTAATATACCACGCCATCAGTCCGTTATTCATCGTCGACAGGTGCGCCTTTCTAAAAGCGTTCATTTTATCAAAAATTTCTTTATCTCCCATAAGCGCAAAAATTATCATTCCGTAACCGTGCGCTTCCGAAACCGTTATTTCGCCGTCGCCGGCTGTTCCCGTCGCGTAAATATAGCAATAATTATTTCCGCTGTATTTAAGAAAACGAGTTTTATACGAATCATATTTCGACGTTATGTGGCTATACTGATAACTGCTCGGTTTAATCACGTTTCCAGTTCCACCTCCCCCGCCCGGATTAGGATTTGTGCCCGGATTATCACCCCCAGAATTAGGGTCTTCAGGATCTATCGGCTCGGAAGGACAACCGATTAAAAGAAACGCAGCCGCAAGCAGCGGCAAAAATTTTGTTTTCATAAACAACTCCTTTATGTTTTTAGGTTTTTTTACACATAAAATATAATATATTTTTTAGCGATTTTACCGAAAAATTTAATCCGAAAACGAAAAAAGTCCGATTTGGCACGCTTTCCACAAAACCGCGTCTAAAAATCCTACGGGAAGTTTCGTCTCTTTTTGCAAGTTTTCAAACATTTTATCGCAGTATTTTTTTACGTTTTCATCGAGCGGAAATTTTGCCGTTTCTCCGCTTCCAAAAAGCGATATGCCAAGTCGCTGAATCCAAATATCGTATTTTACGACCGAAATTCCAAGATTTCTCGCGATGTGATTTTTCGTAATTTTTCCGATATGCGGAAGCGTTTCAAGAAAGGCGAATTTTTCGTCGTCTGTTTTAAGCGAATAAAATTTTTCTCTGTAATTTTGTCGTTCGTTCCAAATTTTTGCTATCGCGTTCGTTTTGTTTACGTTGTGAAAAAGTTCAAAAAGTTCCTCTCCAAAAACTTTGTCTCGTTCTTTTATAAACGCGCAAATTTTTGCGAATACTTTTTTTGCCGTTTTTTGCGAAAATCCGCCCGCCAAAATCACGTAAATTACTTCAAACGCAAAATCGGCGGCGGTCAAAATCGGCGGTTCTATCAAATTTTTTTTAATCGTTTCAAAATTATCTTTGTCAAAATCTTGTCCGAGTTCTATAATTTTATTTTCAATTTTTTCAAACAAAATTTTGTCGATTTTTACAATTTTTGCGTTGTCAAGCGAACAAATTAGCATAATTATTGTTTTTTACCCGAAATTTCTTTGATTATGTTGCAAAGTTTTACGATGTCCGCGCAAAATTCTTTGTCCATAGTTAAATCCAGCATTTTTTTGTAGGATTCGAGCGGAATGCTTTTTAATTTTTTCATTTTTTTTATCGCGCCTTTTGTGGTTAAACATTCTTCGTAGAGTAAAAATTTGATTTTTTGCGCGATTTCTATATCTTTTTTCGTGTACGTGCGAGCGTTGCCGCGACTTTTCGACGGACTTAATATGGAGAATTCCGTTTCCCAGTATCGCAAAACATTCTGTTCAACTCCCAGAATTTCGGCAACTTCGCTTATACTCCAAAAAATTTTTTTACTTTCCATAAATTTCATAATAACTTAAAAATAAATTTTTGCGAGAGTAAAAAACATAAATTTTGAAAATTTTGTTAAAGTTATTACTATTTTTATCCGATATAGCAAATAGACGGTTTTGTCGCGAGGTGAAATTATGTCGATAAATGGCATTGCATTTTGGTCGAGCGATTACGCTTATGAAATTATGGGTACGAAAAGAATTTCGCGCCCGTCTTTTGACGTTTACAAAGAAACGGGCGAAATTTTTGAAAGTGAAGAAAAAGAAGAATTTGCAGGATTTAAGCCGCGAGTAGACGAATATATTCCTTTGTTTGGAAAGCGGGAAATTCCTGACGACGAAAAAATTAAACTTTTGGGCGAAAAAGATAAAGATACCGAAAATGTAAAATTTGCGGAAAATGCCGAAAACCCGCAAAATCCGCAAAAAACCAAAGAGGAAGAAAAAGACAAAAACGCGCAAAAAACCGAGCAATTTTCCGAAGAAGAGAAAAAAGTTATAGACGAATTGAAATCCCGCGATATGGAAGTTAGAAATCACGAACAGGCGCATATTTCGGCGGGCGGCGCATACATTAGAGGCGGCGCGAGTTATACGTTTCAAAGCGGTCCCGACGGAAAACAATACGCAATCGGCGGGGAAGTCAGCATTGATACTTCGCCCGTAAAAGGCAATCCCGAAGCGACGATAGCGAAAATGCAAACGGTAATTTCGGCGGCGATGGCTCCCGCAAATCCTTCGGGAACGGACAGAGCGGTAGCGGCGGCGGCAACGCAAATGCAAGCGGCGGCAATGTCGGAAGTATTGACGAAAAACGGAACTGAAAATACTGAAACCGTTGAAAATACGGAAATTAACGAGCAAAAAGTAGAACAAAAAACCGAACAAAAAACCGAAGAAAATACCGATTTTTCGGCAAACAATAATACGGAAATTTCGCAAAATAACGGACAAAATATTAGCGAAAACAATAATTTTTCGGCAAAGAAAAATACTGAACAAAAAACAAACGAAAACAACGATTTTTCGGCAAACGGCGAAAGCAGAAAATCCGCAAATAATATCGATAAAGCAATAAAAGCGCAAAACAATATTATCTCCGCTATTTCCGCATATACGGCGGGAGCGGGAATCCAAAATCTCGCTTCAAAAATAGATTTTGCGGCGTAGAAATTGTTGATGGATTTATTAAATTTACATTAAAAACTGTTTTTTTATTGTTTTTCAGGTTTTTACTTGCGTTTCGCTAAATAAATAAACTATATTTTATCTGCGTTTTGAGGTATCAATATTTAAGAAAGGGTTTAAAATGCTTAGTAAAAGCGCCGATGAGGCGACGGCAAATTTCAATAAAAGATTTAAAAGCAACGGATTTACCGTTGTTCAAGTAGGCAATAGAGGAGTTAATTATAATAACGCGGCGCAAGAACGCGATTCAAACGCCGTAAAAAAATTTGCCGATAGCGCTTTTTTTGATTTTACTATGCACGGGAGAAAATGTTGATGGTCGATAGCAACGAAGTAATGGACAAACATTATAAATTTTTAGAAGATTATTTTGGCAAAGATTACATTTCCGACAGATTTAACGCTTTATGGTACGATACTTTGAACGTGTTGGTATTCGACAAAATAGAGCGTAACGTTATGGTTAACGAAGAGTGTTTTTCTATGTTTATATTCGACTATTTTACGGACGTGTGGAGATTAAAAAAATTTCACGATATAGAAACAACTAATTTTATAAAAGTATACGCTTATGAATTTTATTGGTTTGTTCGCAGACGTCCGATACAAATAATAAACGAATTTGAAAATTCTTACAATATAAACGAAAAAGTTGCGATAGGCGTTTTCTTGCCAAGAATACTTGAAGAAGCGGGGCTTAAAGAATACAAAAATATAGATAGCGAATTTCGAGAAAAAATGTTTGATTTTATAGAATTATTGTTGTATAACATTACGTATCGACATTTCAACGCGCAATCGTTAGAACTTATGGTGGAAAGTTTTTTGTGCGGATGCAAATTAGGGGAAAATAAAGATAACTATCTCGAATAAGTTATTGAAAATCGCATTTGACTTTGCCTGACCGTGTTGTCGCCGAGCGCGAATATCATTCCAAAATCCGCCGAAACTACGTTTATGCTCAATCCTATGCCGACGTTAACTTCGTTTCTTGAACCCGCTTTGTCGTACATCCAGCCAAAACGAGGCGTCATAAAATCCAAATAGTTAAATTCAAGCCCCGTGTGCAGTGTAATTTTTTGCATTTCGTCTCTTGCCGATTCGTTTTCGTCGTCAAATAAGTCCTTATAAATCGCCTTAAAAAACGCAACGGGAACGCGCTCGTTGTTTTTTTCTTCGTAATATACGACTTCGCGCTCCAAATCAAACGCCAAAAGCAAATAATGCGTCGCCCGTTTTATCGGCTTGTAAGACGCGCCGACGCGCATCAAAAAAGGTATCGCCATTTTAGCGTCGTCCTGCGCGTATTGGACGGGAGGTCCCATATTCAAAAGCGAAAATCCCAAAGTAAAATCGTTCGTTAAAAAATTGGTTTTTAATATTCCCGCGTCGACCGCGAAAGATTGCGCTTCCGATTCGCCTTCTTTGAGACGACTGTAAAAATGTTTCAAACTTATACCTGCGGCAAAATCCTTGCGAAGCCGCATCCCATAACTTATTCCGCTAACAATTTCAAACGCCGACGACGCTTCGCCGATGGTACCGTCGACGTTCCAAGAATCTATTTCGCCGTAGTAAAGTTGATTGAAAAATACGCCGAAAGTTCCCCATTCTCCGACAGGAAAAACGCCCGCCACAGCCGCGTGAAACATATCGTCCAAATGCAGCGAGGGCAAAAGATTTTCAAAAAACATCGTCGCTCTGACTTCGCCGTGCTGGAATCTGCTTATGCCGCCATCTGTCGCAAGCCAAATATCGTTTCTGTGAAAAACCGACGAATTTATTATAGACGAATTTAAGTTGTTTTTTTCGTGATGGACTTTCCATTCGGGACTGCCGTCTTTGCTTTCAAAGTATTCGACCGCTCCGTTGTCTGTGGCAAACCAAACCAAATTGTCTCTTTCGATGGTAATGTCCAAAACTTTGCTGTTTTTGAAACGAAATTTTTTCCATTCCACTCCCGTAAAAAGCGAAACGCCTTCGTCGCCGCCGACCCAAATTCGTTTTCTTTCGTCGATTGCGACAACTCTAACCACGTTTGAAACAAGTCCTCGCGTGCTATCTACAAACGATTCCAAATTGTTGTTTGAAACCGCCAAAAGTCCCTGCTTTGTTCCCAAATAAATATTGCCGTCAATTTTATTTACGTATGAAATTTCGCCGTTAAAAAGTTCGTTTTCTCCCGCGACTTTTGCGAAAATTCCGTTTTCAAATAAATACGCGCCGACGCTTGTGGCAACGGCAATATCGCCGCCAAAAAGAGAGGTCAGCGAATTAAATTTCGCTTCGGGAACGCCGTCGAAATTTGTAAATTTTTTCCATTCGTTATCGAAACGCCAAAGTCCTTCGTCGCCCGCGACCCAAAGGCGACCGGTCGCGTCTACCGAAATATCGTTTATTTTTCCGTTGAGCGCTATCGTGTAGGGAATTTTAATGTCGTAAATTCCCGAAAGTCCCGAAATATTATTTAATATATTAACTATTTCGTTGGCAAGTTTGTCGGCGACGTCGTTTTCCATAGTTTCCAAAAGATAACTTTTAACTCCGCTTCTGGACTGCTCGATATGCGGCAAATACGCAAAAAATTCCGCGAGCGAATCGGCGTGATATTGCGAAATTTCGGCGGACAATATTTTAGCGATTTTTTTGCGGTCTTTTTGGTATAAATCGTTAAATTTTTTAATACCCAAAACCGCTTCGGCAAGTTTTTCGCTGTTTTCAAATAGCGAATATTTTTCGGCGATGGACGTAAAATTATCGCTCGTATCGACTGTATGAATAGAATAATTTACCCAATCGACGCCGTTAAAACGATAAATTTCGTTACTGGAATTAAGCGCCCAAACGTCTTTTTGATATTTCATTCCGCCGGCAAGCGCGATAAATTTTTGCTCGCCTCCGGGAAAGTAATGAATCCACGTTTTTGAAAGCGGCGAAAGTCCAAGCCCCGCAGGATTATAAAAAAGCGCCTGTTCGTCGTTGGCAATGCCCGTAAAAGTTTCGCCCATAGAAAGAGACCGCGCGCCCCAAGGAAACTGCAAAGTCAAAACCGACGATTGCCCTATTTGCGGCGCGCAAAATACGGAAGTTGAAACAAACATAATCGTCGCAATACAAAAAAGCAACGGCAATTTTTTCATTAACCTCTCCGTTTGAAAAGCGCTTCAATATCTTTTTCGCATTTCAAAACCAATGCGATTTTTATCAGAGATTTAAGCGAAATTTGTCCCGTCGTTTCAAATCTTTTTACGGAACCAAACGAAACATCCGAAATTTCCGCAAGTCCCACCTGCGTTATTTTCATTTTTCTGCGACGCGCCTTCACTCTCTCCACCAGCGCGTTAGCCATAGACGATATATTATCCATAAACCGCTCCTTTGTTTAATTGTATTTTAGGACAAAATAATATACGCGCACAAGTTTTGTCAAGAGACGGCGAAAAAAATGAAATTTTTATTGAAAAAAGCCCGTAGATTAAAACGGCAAATTATCGTCGACCGCAGGCGAATCGCCGAAACTTCCCGCTTCTTCGGGCGCTTGTTTCGTATCTTCATAAGGTTTTTGATATTGCGGCTGTTCTCCAACAAAACTGCTTTCAGAAGAAGAAACCCGTCCGCTAAGAACCGAAACGTTGTCCGCCAAAATTTCGGTAACCGTTCTTTCGTTGCCGTCTTTGTCGGTATATTTTCTATATCTCAATTTGCCTTCTACATAAAGAGAACTGCCTTTGCGCGAATTTCTTGCGATATATTCCGCTTTTTGCTGCCACATTACGACTTTGTGCCAATCGGTTTGTTCTTGGTCGTTTCCGTTTTTGTCTTTATATCTCTCGGTCGTAGCGATATTTACTTCCAAAACTTTTGAACCCGACGATGTCGATTTCAATTCCGGGTCGCGACCCAAATTTCCCACAAGAATCACTTTATTCAAAGACGCCATAATAAAAATACTCCTAAAAAACAGATGATTTTTAACTTCAACGGCAGTAAATATAATTTTTGCGAAATATATAAAGCGATTTTTTATTTGATTTTTTGCCAAAAAGTATTTTATTTGCGAAAAATGCGAAAAATTTACAATAAAAAGAGGAAATATGCAAACTTCGATTTTAAGAAGAAAAACTAAAATTGCCGTCGTGGGAGACGTGAAAATCGGCTCGGATTTTCCCATTTCTATTCAATCGATGACTAACACGAAAACGGCGGACGTTGAAGCGACGGTCGCGCAAATTCGCAGATTTGAAGAAGCGGGCTGCGAAATTATTCGCATAACCGTAAACGACGACGCGGCGGCTTGCGGCTTTGCAAAAATCGTAAAATTGACGAAACTTCCCGTCGTCGCGGATATTCATTTCGATTATAAAATGGCGCTTGCGGCAATTAAAGCGGGAGCGGCGAAAATAAGGATAAATCCGGGAAATATCGGAAACTTTTCTCGCGTAAAAGAAGTGGTTTTAGCGGCAAAAACGGCGGGAGCGGCGATTCGCGTCGGCGTAAATTCGGGAAGTTTGCAAAAAGATTTGCTAAAAAAATACGGAAAACCTACTCCCGAAGCGCTTGCGGAAAGCGCGATTCGCTACGCCGAAACGATGGATAACTTAAACTTTACGAATTTGGTTTTGTCAATAAAATCCACCGACGTCGTTTCTACTATTGCGGCTTGCGAAATTTTATCGTCAAAAACCGACATTCCGCAACACATTGGAATTACGGAATCGGGAACCGTAAAAACGGGCGCAATAAAATCGGCGGCTGGGATAGGAGCAATTTTGTCTCGCGGAATTGGCGATACAATTCGCGTGTCTCTTTCGGGCGACCCCGTAGAAGAAGTTGGCGTGGCAAAAGAAATATTGAAATCGCTGGGACTTCGCGGCGGTCCCGTTTTAATTGCGTGTCCTACTTGCGGAAGAACGCAAATTAACCTGCCGAAACTTGCCGAATCTGTGGAAGAAAGATTAAAAACATACAAAGAAAATATAAGCGTCGCGGTTATGGGCTGTGTGGTAAATGGTCCGGGCGAGGCGAAAGAAGCGGACGTCGGCGTGGCGGGCGGAGTTGGCGAGGGGCTTTTGTTTGTTAAGGGCGAATCCGTAAAAAAAGTTAGCGAAAATCAAATTATAGACGAATTATTTTTGCTTGTGGATAAGGTTTTGCGGGAAAGAAAATAGTTTTTTTATAAACTTTCTATTTCTTTTGTCGTTAATCCCGTTAATTTCGATATTTTTTCAACGGGCATTCCGTCAAGTTTTAATTCTTTGGCAATATTTTTGTTTTTTTGTCGCGCTTTTTCCAATTCTTTGCCTTTTTCTTTCAATTCTTTGTCCTGCTCTTCCAATTTTCCTTTATATTCTTCTATTTTTCTGTCTTTTTCTCCGAAAGTTTGCTCTACGTATCGCTGATAATATAATTCTTCGTCCAATTCTTTACGCGCTTGTTTGTTTACCGCGACGTAATGCAAAATACCTAACAACTCCTTTATTTCCGGATATTCGGGCTCTATCGGAAAATCCTTTGTCGTTTCGTCGGCGGAAACAAAATTTTCCTGACCGAATATCGATAAAAGCATATCCAATTTGGTGTTTAAACTTTGTTTTATCTTGCGCGTCTGAACAAAATACGACTTGTGCGTCAAATGTTCTACAAAACTATCGCGAACTTCCAATTTTTCCTGCGTTCGCAAGTCCTTGCATTCGGGATAAGCCGCAAAAGCGGGAACGTCCACGGATAAATTAAATCCCAAAATGTATATCGCTATTATCGGGAATTTTGAATTTGCGTATTCTCCGCCCAAGTACTCCCTAAAACGATAAATATCGCTTAACTGTTTGGCTTTCTGCAATTCTATTATTACTCTTTTTACGCCTTCGTCTTTGCTTTCTATGGTTGCGGAAAAATCCTTGCGATAAAGCGTAAGTCGACCCGTCATTTCGTCGAATTTCGTGCGCTCCTGAATATAAGGTTCCAAAGATATTATATTGCAATCTAAAATTGTGCCTATTAAAAACTTTGCCGCGCCGTCGTTTTCCAAAAGACGTTTGAATACGGCGTCGTATATCGGATTGGCGATAATCATTTATCCTCCCGTTTTTATTTGAATAAATGGTCGGAGTGAGAGGATTTGAACCTCCGACCCCCACGTCCCGAACGTGGTGCGCTACCAGACTGCGCTACACTCCGATGCTAATTTTATCGGTTTTTTTGAATTTTGCGAAACAAAAATAATATTTTTCCTATATCTTTCGCGGATTTTTTTAATTATTTTTCAAATTTTATGCAAAATAGGGCGCGGCAAAACGTATTTTTGTCAAAAATTTTCAAAATTTTTACCGGAGGAAAAGGTACTTTGAAAAATATTATCGCTATTATTATAATTTTTGTTTGCGCGCTCGCAATTTGGGCGCAACAGAGTTCAAGCGGTTCAAGCGGTTCAAGCAGTTCAACGCAACCGCAGAGAAGAAGTTTTACGGAACAACGAAATTTAATGGAAGAGCAAAGATTGAAGGAACAGCAAAGATTGCGCGACGAAGAAGAGTTAAAAGCCCGTTCCAAAGGACAAACGACATTGAACACTTTTCCCAGAGAAGAAGAACAGAGATTAAAAGCGGAAGCAATTAAAAAAATAGAATTGGACAGCATTCTGATGATTTGGGCGCTCGATTCTCTGCGTTTGGTCGACAGTTTGCGAATAATGTTCGGAGATACTACGATAAAAACGGAAATCGATACGCTTGACACTTTAATTTTCGACGAACTTTTAATCGAGGAAAAAAAGTTTGAACGCTTAGACGGCAATTTAAGCGAACTCAAAATTTTCGGCGAAGATTTCTTTTATATGGCTTCCGAAATGATGCTCGTGCCTAATATAGGTCCGGTAAATTCCGATTATCGGCTCGGTATCGGCGACGAGTTGATAATTCAAATTTGGGGAGACGTTCAAAGCACGGAAAGTTTGATTATAGGACGAAACGGAACAGTTTCTCCGACGGGTATCGGACAGCAGCGGGTAGCGGGGCTTTCGGTTTCCGAAGCGAAAAAATTGCTCATCCAAAGATTTTCCAAAGTTTATTCGGGAGTGAGAAACGGCGCGTCTAACGCTACGACTTTCGTCGACGTAAATACGGGAAATCTTCGGCAAAAAAGCGTAATTGTCGTGGGAGAAGTCGCAAAACCGGGAAGTTATTTAATTCCCTCGACGGCGGGCGTAGTTTCGGCAATAGCAAAGGCGGGCGGTCCCACCAATACGGCGACTATGCGAAACGTAGTAATTAGAAGAAGCGGCTCGGAAAAAATCGATACGGTAGATTTATACGGATATTTTTTGACGGGAAAAATTAACGATTCCATTTCGCTTTCCGATTTCGACGTGATTTTGGTAAATCCCGTGGGAAAGCGCGTAATGGTGGACGGCGCGGTAAGGCGTCCCGCTCAATACGAACTTAAAGACGGCGAAACGTTTGAAGATTTGTTTAAGTTTTGCGGCGGAATTTTACCCGAAGCCCACGCGAGAAACATACTTGTAGAGCGCACGAATCCGGGAGTCGACAGACAAAGTTATACTATAAAAGAAGAAGATTTTTCAAGGGCGTTTCCGCAAAAAAACGATTACGTTTTTATAGATTTTGTGGATATGTTTAAAAACACCGTAAGCATTGAAGGCGCGATAAAAAGACCGGGCGTTTGGGCTTTTGAAGAAGGAATGAAAATAAGCGATATAATAGATTTAGCCGGCGGCGTATTGGAAGAGTTTTTTGGCGACAGAATTATAGTTTCAAGAACGCACGATGATTTGAGCAGAGAAATGTTTTCCTCAAATCTTAAAGATATTTTAGACGGCTCGCCGCAAGCCGACCGCAAACTGCAAAAGTGGGACGTCGTAAAAGTGTCTTCCATTTGGGATTTGAGGCAAAGAAATTTTGTCGATGTGTACGGACAGGTGAAAAAACCGGGAAAATATTTTTTCCGCGAAGGAATGACGATTCAGGACGTTATACTTTTGGCGGGAGGATTTACCGAAATGGCGTATAAAGACACGGTAGAAATTTCGCGAATTATAGATTCCGACCTCAGAAAAGGCAACAAAATCGTTTATGAACGAATAAATATTTCGGAGGATTTTTTCAAATTAAATACTAATAAACTTCAACATATGGACGTTGTTTTTGTTCGCGAGGATTCGAAAAAAAAGCCGCAGGAAATCGTTTATTTGGGCGGAGAATTTCTTTTTCCCGGCAATTACGCCAAAGTATCTGAAAACGAAACCGTAAAAGATTTGATAGTTCGGGCGGGCGGTTTCAAAACAAGCGCGTATTTGGACGGAATTACTTTTAAGCGAAGCAAAGACAGCATAGGACAAATAGGAATTAACTTTTATGAATTATTTGAAAAAAACAAGTCCAGAGAAAACATTATTCTTGAACACGGCGACACCATTATCGCCACGACGATTCCAAAAACCGTTGTTATCAACGGAAGCGTAAACAGCCCGACCGCAACAAAATACGTCGAAGGAAAAAACGTCGGACATTATATAAACCGAGCGGGCGGCTTGACGCTTCTTGGTAAAAGAGGTATAGTTTATGTTATTCGGGCAAACGGGGAAACAAGGCAGGTAAGTTTATCCGACAAAAAATCGGTAAACGCCGGTTCGCAAGTTTTTGCGGTTGACGGTCCGCCTCCGCGCGAAAGAAATCCGCAATTAGTTCTTGCCGCGCTTTCGGCGCTAACTTCTATGGCTGCGGCTTCCGTAACTATGATTAACTCGTTAAAATAAACAGTTAAGGCAATGAACGGACGCAGATTTATAAAAAAAGAGACGGCTTAAAAATTATGACGGGACGAAACGAACCTTGCCCTTGCGGGAGCGGAAAAAAATTTAAGCATTGTTGCATAAATAAAACCGACCAAAAGAAGCAAAAAGGCAAAAACATAATAATAAAAACGCCCGAACAAATTGAAAAAATGCGCGTTGCAGGCAAATTTAACGGCGAACTTATGGATTATATTCGTCCGTTTATAAGACAAGGAATTTCCACAGGCGAAATAAATCGGCTCGTGCATAATTATACAATAAAACACGGACACGCGCCCGCGACGCTAAATTACAACAAATTTCCGAAATCCTGTTGCGTTTCGAGAAATAATATCGTTTGCCACGGAATTCCTAACGATAAAGAAATTTTGCTTGACGGCGATATTGTAAATATTGACCTAACCACGAATGTAAACGGATATTTGGGCGACCAAAGCGAAACTTTTCTTATAGGAGAAGTGAGTCCCGCCGCAAAAAATCTCGTTTTGGCTACTCGCGAAGCGGCGATTGCGGCGATAAAAGGCATCGCGCCCGGACTTTCGCTTTCTATAATCGGCGATATTGTGGAGCCGATTGTAAATCGCTACGGGTGTTCGGTAGTTAGAGAATATACGGGACACGGGATAGGAAGCGATTTTCACGAAGACCCCGTTGTTTTGCATCATAGAAACGCCGAAAGTAAAAGCATTATTTTGCAGCCCGGAATGACTTTTACGATAGAGCCGATGATAAACGCAGGAAAATACGACGTTTTTACCGACAAAAAAGACGGCTGGACGGTTCGCACAAAAGACGGTTCGCTTTCGGCGCAATTTGAGCATACTATTTTAATTACGGAAGTCGGCAGCGAAATTTTAACGCTTACGCCAAGTCAAAAAGAAAAAGGCATAATAATAGATATTCCAAAGGAGATAAAATGACGAAAAAAAGCGAATTTAGCGAAAATTTTTGGACGAAAACGCAAGAAAACATTGTCGTTATAGGAATTACCGATTACGCGCAAAATATGCTGGGCGAAATAACTTACGTGCAACTTCCCGAAATTTCAAAAGTCGTAAAAACAGGAGACGAAGTTGGCGTTATAGAATCGCTTAAAGCCGTAACTCCGCTTATTTCTCCGATTGACGGCGAAATTTGCGAAGTAAACGCCGTTTTGGAAATAAAGCCCGAACTAATAAACGAATCGCCGCAAGAAAAGGGCTGGATTTGGAAAATGAAACCGACAGCAGACGGATAATATGTGATATATCTTGATTTTGCCGCAACAACAAAACCAAGCCGCGAATCGCTTGAAATTTTTGCCGAAATAAACGAAAAATTTTGGGCAAACCCCGAATCGTCGCACGATTTTGGAATAAAAGCAGAAGCGATTTTGCAGCATTCACGAAAAAATATTCTCGAAAGTTTTAACGCAAACGAGCAATATAATCTTATTTTTACGTCGTCGGCGACCGAAAGCAATAATTTGGTAATAAAAAGTGTGGCAAATTTGCGAAAAAACGAAAAAAAGCACATTATTTCGTCGAATATTGAACATCCGTCCGTACGCGAAGTGTTGTTTTTTCTTGAAAAAGAAGGTTTTGACGTAGAATTTTTGCCCGTAAACGAAAACGGAGTATTGTCGGTCGAACAAGTTGAAAAGGCAATGAGAAAAGATACTATATTAGTTTCGATTATGCACGTAAATAACGAAATCGGTTCTATAAACGACGTTTTTGAAATGGCAAAAGCCGTAAAAGAAAAAAACAATACCGCAATTTTTCACAGCGATTTTTCGCAAAGCGTTGGAAAACTGCCCGTTGACTTAAAAATAAAAAATTCCGCTATCGATTTTATTTCGTTTTCCGGACATAAAATAGAATGTATAAAAGGAATTGCGGGCGTCCTTTTTCGCAAAAACATTGCAATTTTTCCTCTATTGCACGGCGGAGAGCAAGAATTTGGCTTTCGCGCTTCTACCGCAAATCCCGCGGCGGCGGCGGCGCTTGCAAAATCCGTAAAAACTGCGGTAAAAAATCAACAAAAAAGTATTGAAAAAGTAAAATTATTGCAAGAAATTTTACTTGAAAATTTGCAAAAATTTCCCGAAATTCAAATAAATTCGCCAAAAGAAAACTCGCCTTTTATCGTTAATTTCAGCGTAATAAAACAAAAAAGCGAAACGATTCTTCGCGCATTGTCTCAAAAAGAAATTTACGTTTCCACAGTTTCCGCCTGTTCTTCAAAAAAAAATATGGAAAGTTACGTTATAAAGGCGATAACAAACGACGAAAAACGCGCTCTTTCAAGTATGCGCGTAAGTTTGTCGTCCGATTTGTCCGAAAACGATATTTTAACTTTCGCAAAAGAATTGAAAGACATTTTGGAAAATTTGTGAAAAAAATTAGCGAATTTCCTTCACACCGTAAGTATAAAAACAAGCAAAAGCAAAAGCGGACTTATGAGTTTCAGCATAAAAAACATTCCTTGATAATATTGATTATCCTGAATTAATTCGTTGTGATTTACCGCTTTTCTTATTTTGTAGTAAATATTGTCGTCTATAAGCGGAACGCGCAAAATATCGTCGCTGTATTCTACGTATCTGTTTAATTTTTCTTTGTTTTTTGAGTCGTCGATAATTAAAAAAGTCGGGGTTTTGCGCGCCTTTTGAAAAATCGCTAATATTTGAGCGGGAAATTCGGGAAGAAGCGCAATTTCGGCAATAAAAAGCGGCGGCTTATAATCGAGAATTTTTTCGGTTACGTCGTCTATGTTAGTTACAATTTCGGGCGAATATCCGTGCGAACTTAAAACTAAACAAATATCGTCTTCAAATTCTCGCATTTTGGAAAAAATTAGCGCCTTGCGACGGTCTTTAATTTTTTGAAGCATACTTTATTCCCTCCATATTTTCATCGACGTAAATATTTTCCGCCACTTCGCCCGAATACGAAATTTTTTCAATATTGTGAACCAACATCGTAATGTCGCACGGTTTTTCTACAAAATAAATATTCTTTTCTTTTTCGATAACGTAATAATATTTATTAAGATTTTCGCCTTTGGAAATAAAAAATATCGGCGCCAAAAACTTTTCGCGAATTTCGTAAATTTTGTTTATATCTCTGTCGATAAAATTATCGTTTTCGTTGTAAATAATAAAACTTTCTATGTGTTTTTTTCTGTGTTCGTCCAAAACCGTTTCAAATTTTTCTACGACGCAATCGTTTTCGACTGCCGAAAGAACCGATTCTTCAAAGCATTTATTATCGGTAAAAATAAAGATATATTTTTCTATTTGCATTTTTTTCGCCTTAAATCGCAAAAACGATTTTCCATATTCCAAATAATCTATAACGCGCAAAACGACATATACCGAATAGAGACAAACCGCGATTTTTATTACGGATTTTTGCGAAAGAAAAAGCAATATTGAACACAATGCCAATAAAACGGAGAGCGACACTAAAAACAAAAGCGCTCTTTCGTGGCTGTATCCTTTGTTTATGAGGCGATGATGCATATGGCGATTGTCGGGAACAAGCATCATTTTAATTTTTTCGCGAGTCGATTTGTTTTCTTCGTTTCCGTATGCGTATCTTCTTATCATCGACACCAAAACTTCAACGACGGGAAGCGCGACTATGTAAAATATCGAAAACGTCTCTATTCCTTCGCCCGCGAAAGTTCCTAATTTTACCGATAAAATTGCGGCAATCGCCCCAAAAAACATAGAACCGCTGTCGCCCGCAAAGATTACCGCAGGCGAATAATTATATTTAAGAAACGCCAAAACAACCGCAATGGCGGGAAGAGTGATTTTCATATATTGATGACATTCGTCGCCGCCCGCGTTTAAGAAAAGTACGGTGGCAAAAATAAGCGCGACGAGCGTTAAACATCCCATAAGTCCGTCTATTCCGTCTATAATATTGAACGCGTTTATAACGCCGACTATCCATAAAACAGTTAAAAATTGCCCGAAAATTCCCAAATGATACAATCTTCCCAAAAAATTAAATTCGGAAACGTAAAGATTAAAGCCGAAAACGATAGCGAGCGCCAAAGCAAATTGAAGCGCTAATTTTTGCGGGGCGTTTATATCGAAAAAAGTAGTGTCGTCCAAAAATCCCATAATAAAAATTATAACTGCCGAAAGAAGTATAGATTGTCCGACCGAATCGCCGAACCAAAACGAAACAAGCGAACTTTGCGCGATAAAAAGTATCAAAAACGTTACGAAAAATCCCGTTAAAACGCAAAAACCGCCGATTCTCGGAATATTTACGCTGTGAACTTTCCTTTTTTCAGGTCTATCGACAAAAAATCTTACCAAATTTGAACCGTTTATTAAATAAATCGAAACAAACGGGAAAAAGAAAAATAAAATTGCCGCTGGAAAAACGTCTATAAAATCATTCATTTTCGCTTCCTTTTTAACTTAATTTACTTAAAAATAATTTTGTTTACAAGCACTTTTATGTTTTTATTTGAATTTATTGAATTTTTTATCTTTTCTTCAAAAAATTTCAATTCGTTTTTCCAAACGGGGTCTCTAACTTTTACCGTTAATTTGCCTTTTTCAAACTTAATTACAAAACTTATATTCGCAAGGTCTTCGCCTACGGATTCTCTGTAAATCTCTTCTATTTGCGCGTTTGTTTTTGTGTTTTTTTTAGAATATTTTTCGAGAATCGACGGAAGAAAATACGATATTTTTTGATTTTCGAGCGGTTTTCTTCTTTTTATTTCTACTTTTGGAAGCATTTCATATTCCCTTCTTTTATTTCAAAATAATTTTCAAGCGGATAATAATCCAATTCTTCAAAACTGTGAACCGCTATAAAAATTTGTCCTTTTTTGTTAAGAATTTCAAAAAATTTTTTTTTTCGCGAAATATCCAAATCTGAAAACGCGTCGTCTATTACGATAATCGTTTTTCTATTCGATTTCGATAAATATTGAACTACCGCGACTTTCAAACTTATCGCCGCCGATTTGCATTGTCCTTGCGAGCCGAAATTCGTAAGTTTTGTATTTGCCGTTTTAAATTCAAAATTATCGCGATGCACTCCCGAAGTCGTAAATTTCTGTTCTCTGTCTTTTGTTAAATTTTCCTTTTGAATTTTATAATATTCTTCTTTATTTTCGCAGTTTATAGAAGGTAAATATTGCAAATTTACGCTCAAATCGCCGTTTGAAATTTCTTCGTAAATTTTTTCGCAAACGGGCGCTACATCGGCAAAAAAATTTTTTCTTTCTCTTATAATATTTACCGCAATTTCGGCAATTTGTACGTCGTAAATGTCCAATAAATCTTCGTTAAATTTTTCGTTTATAATAAAATTTCTTTGTCTGATTAAATTTCTATATTTTATTATGTTTTGCAGATATTCGCCGTTTGTCTGGCTTATTGTCATATCTAAAAATTGTCGTTTTTCTTGCGGAATTCCGTTTACCGTTTTTGTGTCGTCGACGCCGAAATAAACAAAGCCGTTTTTTCCGTAAAGAGAAGAAAACGTTTTGTATTTTACGTCGTTTATACTGATAAAAATTTCGTTGCTTTTTGAAAATCCGACGGATTGCGATATTTTTTCGTCGCCGTCAAGAAAATTCGCCGAAATTCCCGTTTCTTTTTCTTCTGCGCAAACCATTTCTCGAAGCGACGCGCCTCTTACCGATTTTCCTGTTGCGCAAACGCCCGCCGCTTCAAAAAAATTTGTTTTTCCGCTGCCATTTTCTCCCAAAAAAAGACAACCTTCTTCGGGAAGTTCGACCGATAAATCTTTATAAGAGCGAAAATTTATCAGTCGAATATTTTCCAAAAGCATATTTTGTTTATTCGTTAATTCTTAAAGGCATCAACAAAAACAAAATATTTTTCGCTTTTTCGTCTTCCGCCGCGTAAATTGGTCTTATCAGCGAGCCGACGTTTTTTTCCACAAACTCAAATTTTACGGTTTGCGCGTCCATAGACGAAAGAATTTCGATTAAAAACAGCGAGTTAAATCCTATTATAAAACTTTCTTTGTCGTATTCGATGCTTAAAAATTCGTCGCTTTTGCTGTTTGTTCTTATATCCTCCGAATGAAGCCGCAATTCGTTGTTTTCCAAATAAAATTTGGTCAAATTATTCGTTTTGTCGGCGACGCTCGCGGTGATTTTCAGCGCGCTTATAATTTCCTGTCTGTCGATAGAAAAAGACGTTTTATGTTCGGTAGGAATTACCCTTTTGTAGTCGGGATAAGGACCTTCGAGCAATTTTGTTACGAGTTCAAAATCGTCGGCGAAAAACGAAATATTGTTTTCAAAAAACGAAAATTTTATCCCCTGATAATTAAACGTTTCAACAATTTTGGCGACTTCGTTAAGCGGTTTCGGGGGAATAATAACGGAAACGTCGCCGTCGAATCCCAAAGCCGAATCGAAAGACACGACGCTCAATTTGTTCGCGTCCGTCGCAACGGAAGTAAATTTGTCTTTCGAGCAGTCAAAAAGCACTCCTTCCAAAGCGCCTCTGTTTCTGGACGGGTCTTTCGCAGCCGCAAAAGGCGATACTTTTGAAGCGATATATTTTAATTTATCCGCGGGAAATTCGTAACTTTTTGTTTTTGAAAAATTAGGAAATTCCGGATAATCTTTTACGTCGACGCAGGCGAACGCCGACCTTGATTTTCCGCGAGTTAAAACTACGTTGCTTTCGCCGGCGTCAACCAAAACGTCCTGATTATCGTCGCTGACCGAGATAGTCGTCCAGTCGTATATTTTTTCCGCATTCACGACAAATTTGGATTCTTCCTGACTTTCTATCGCTATGCTCGCCATAACCGACGTGTCCATATCCGTCGCGTAAACTTTGAGAAAACCGCCGGACGTTACAAATTTCAAATTGCACAAAACAGGATAAGGCGTTCTGGCTGGAACGACGGGATATACCTTTTGAAGCAAATTCTTAAACGCTCTAAGATTCACAGAAAATGACATAAAAAACTCCTTAAATTTAATTTTTTTACCTATAAAATAATATTTTGTACATTTCAAATGCGAAATTTTGTGCTAATTTTCCCATTCCGTTAAAATTTTTTTTGTTTTTGTCGCTAAAATGTCCGCCGCGCTTTTCGGATTTTTAAAAATATTCTTGACAAGTTGCGGAATTTCTTCGAGTACGTTTGGAAAAATTTGCGGCATTACGCTTCCGATACTTAACGTTTGAGAGAACTTTTGAGGAAAAACGGCAATTAAAATTTTATAAAAAACGCGAAAAAAGCCAAATTTTTGAAAAAACGGCGTCAAAAAAAACCAAAGCGAAATTTTTGCGATATAAATCGGCGTAGAAGAAAAATATAAAGCGAAAATAAAAATTCCGTATCTTTTTACAAAATCTAAAACGCTTAAAACTTTACAATTTATAAATTTTGAAACAATTAAAATAATTAAAAATAAAATCGCGTAAAAAATATAATTTTCAAAAATACAAGTTGCAAAAATAATAAAAATTATCGCCAAAATTCCTAAAATATTCGCTTTTTCTTCGTTTTTTTCGCCAAAATTTTTTATTTCGCCAAAATTAAAATTTATTTTTTCTATTTTATACGCTAAAAATCCCGTGATTGTTCCCGTAAAAAGCGAAACTATAAGCATTATCGGCAACTGCCATTGCCAGACAAAATTTCCGCCCGTTATCAAATATAACGTAAATAATTGCGTTATATTGTGAATTATCGCGCAAAAAATTCCCGTCGCAATTATGCCAAATTTCCTTGATTTTATAAGCGCAAAACCAAAAATTACCGAAGCGATAGTTCCGCTTGTAGCAAGCAAAAACGGCAAAAAAGCAAAACCGAAAAACGCCATAATTACCCATTGTCTTATAAAAATAAACGCAAGCGCGTCAAGAAGTCCGAATCTGTAAATCCAAACTAAAACGACCGCGTGAAAAAGCCCGATTTTAAGCCACGGCAAAACGGGAATTAAGGGAATAAATTTTTCTATTCCCGACAAAAAAAACGCCATTACAAAAAGCGCGGCTTTTTCGTTTTTTTCGTTTTCGTTAGTGAGCATAAACGTCTATTTCCGTATTTTTTTTGTTAAGTAAAACCATTACTTTATTAGGAACGCAGACGATTTGTCCGTTTGAATAAATTTTTGGACTTGCCACGCAAATTTGATTTTTACAGTCGCTTTTCGTAATTTTCGCCGTCTGATTTTTCAATTCTATTTCGACGGAATTTATAAAAATCGTCGTGTCTTTGGAAAGCGGAAATTCTATTTTTTGATTTTGAGTAAAAATTACAAATTTATCTTTTTTTTGGATAATATTTTGTATAAAAAATGAAAAAAAAATCGCAAAAAAAACAAAAATTATTATAAAAAAATCAAAAAACGAAAACAATTTCATAATGTTTTTATTTGTTCAAAATCCATTTTTCGCAAGCCAAAGCGGCTTTCGCTCCGTTTCCTGCGGCGATAATCGCTTGGCGATACTGCGGACTCATTACGTCGCCCGCGGCAAAAATTCCCGAAATATTTGTCATATTGTTTTCGTCGACGATAACATATCCGTTTTCGTCCAATTTTATTAAATCCTTAAAAAATTTTGTGTTTGGGACATTTCCTATCGCTTCAAAACAGCCGCTTACTTGCAAGGTAGAAATTTCTTGCGTTTTTGTATCTTTTAATTTTATTCCCGCGAGTAAATTTTCTCCGTAAAATTCAACGGGGATTTTACTTAAAAGCGTTTCAATTTTCGGATTTTGTCGCAAATGTTTTTGCATTATTTTACTTGCGCGAAGTTCGTCTCTTCTGTGAATCAAATAAACTTTTTGCGCAAATTTCGTCAAATAAACCGCCTCTTCTATCGCCGAATCGCCGCCGCCGATAACCGCAAGAATTTTATTGCGAAAAATAGGAAGTCCACCGTCGCAAACCGCGCAAGCAGAAATTCCTTTTGTCCAAAATTTTTTTTCGCTTTCCAAATCCAATCTTTTAGCAAGCGAACCCGTCGCGATTATTAACGATTTCGCCGAATATTTTTCTTCGTTTCCGTCGCTTAAAATAAAATTTTCACCTTCTTTTTTTACGGATAAAATATCGCTCGTTACGCATTCTACGCCGCAATTTATCGCTTGCCGTCTAATTTGCGTCATTAAAGTTTGTCCGTCAATTCCGTCTTGAAATCCCGGAAAATTTTCCACTAAACCCGTAGTCATAAGTTGTCCGCCGACTGTTCCGCCCGCGTTAAATCCTTCAAACAAAAGCGGATTCAACATCGCCCGCGACAAATAAATTGAAGCGGTATATCCCGCGGGTCCAGAACCTATTACAACAACTTCTTTTTCTTTCATTTTTTATCTCAATCCGACGGGTAAATCCAAAATTTCTTTTAGCACGAACGCCTCTTTTAACGTTTTTCCTTTCAAAAAAATAGGCGAACTTTGCGTTATATTCTGCGGTTTTTGCAAATTTTGCAATTTTGAAATTTCAAAATTTCTGCTGTTTCGCGCAGAAATTTCCGATAACGGCTGCGAAACGGGAACAATATTATCACAATATTTTGTATTTTTTCGTCTGTATAATTTTTGCTTGTTTTGAACTTGTTTGTGAAAACTTTTCGCGTATTTTTTTCCGTTTTCAAAATCAGGCAAAGAATCAAACATTTTTCCTATCGCGCCCTTATTTTTTATCAGCAAATTTACGCCGACAATAAACACAAAAAGCAGAATATAAAGCAAATCTTCCATTTATTTACTTAATTTCTTTCTTTTCGGACGCGTTTTCTTTCGCTATCGAAGTCCGCATATTGGTGTCCGCTTCTACGTTTTTTATTCTGTTATAATCCATAATTCCAAGATTTCCGCTTCTGAATGCGTGCGCTATCGCCATAGGAATTTCCGCTTCTTTTTCTACGACCAAAGCGCGCATTTCTTGAACTCTCGCCAACATTTCCTGTTCTTTCGCATAAGCCATAGCGCGACGTTCTTCGGCTTTCGCCTGCGCTATTTTTTTATCCGCTTCGGCTCTGTCCGTTTCCAAAACCGCGCCTATGTTTTCTCCTACGTCGACGTCCGCAATATCTATTGACAAAATTTCAAACGCGGTTCCCGAATCTAATCCTTTTTCAAGCACTCTTTTTGAAATCATATCGGGCGATTCAAGCACCATTTTATGATTTTCCGCCGAACCGATAGTCGTAACAATTCCTTCTCCGACTCTGGCTAAAATCGTTTCTTCGCCCGCGCCGCCGACAAGTCGGTCAATATTTGCGCGTACCGTAATTCTGGTCGTCGCAAGCAACTGAATGCCGTCTTTTGCCACCGCGCTTACTTTCGGCGTTTCAATAACTTTGGGATTTACGCTCATTTGAACCGCTTCTAAAACGTTTCTTCCAGCCAAATCTATGGCGGTAGCCCTGCCGAAAGTAAGCGCAATATTTGCTTTACTCGCCGCGACAAGCGCCTGAACCACGCGAATTACGTTTCCGCCCGCTAAAAAATGCGCTTCCAATTGGTCGCTCGTTATCTGCAAATTCGCCTTCGTCGCCGTTATCATCGCGTCGACTATAAGTTTTGCGGGAACTTTACGAAATCGCATAAATATAATATTTACAAGCCCGACGTTCGCGCTGCTGACAGCCGCCTGAAACCACAGAGCGAAAGGCGAACCCACAAAAACTACAAACATTATAAACAGGAAAATACCGACGACTACTGTTAATTCGGTCATATCAAAACTCCTTTAAAAATTAAAAATTTCAACACTAAATTAGTATTTTTCAAAATAAAAAAGCGGTATTTTTCAAAATATATGTTGAAAATTCTTTGAAAAGTAAAATAAAATTAAAAAAAGCCGTAATTTTCAACGGATATTAAAATTTTTTTCAACAATAAAAATATCTTTACTAAACGACTTTTTGAAGTTTTCAATAGTTGTCGACAATCATTATATAATAGAGATAATAATAATATAAATATGTTTTTTATTATTATTTAACTTTTTTTCGTATTTTTTCGGAAACATATATTATTTTACCGCTAAAAATAGACCTAAAACGGTTTAAAAATCTAACGAAACAGAATGAAAGGTAAAACGGTATGAAAAACAAAATTAAAAGAATGCAAAATAATTTCGCTATTTTGGTACGTACCGCATTATATTTTATTCTTATGAATAATAAGGTACGAGGAGACGGTACCCCCCCCCCCC
>WRFX01000013.1 GCA_009787445.1 Chitinivibrionia bacterium
ATCGGATGCAGTATTTCGCAGTCCGCGCACAAGGTGTTTAAGTACAGCGTCGGCGTAAATCTTACGGCGGGCGAAATTGTGTTTCCGCTTTCGCATCCGCCGCAAATTTTACCGCAAACTTTAACGCCGAAAGATTATATACGCGCCGCTTTTGTACCGAATTTTGCCGCAAAAGAATTTTGGGAAATAGAAACTTGCGTTACGGATAGAATATTAACCGTTCACAACTTTTTGGCGCGGTCTTTTCTTCCTAACGAACAAAAACTTGAATTGTATCGGCAATTTTTAGGCGACAATTTATTTGAATTGATAAATAATTCTTTGCTTTTTAAGGAATATGCAAAAGCGCAAAAATATTTTTATTTATCTTTAACGGAATCCGTGCTAAAAGGCGAAAAAAACATTTGTTTGAAATGCCGCGACCGAAAATGTTTGTCCGCCTGCCCGTCAAATTGTATTTTTCCGTCTCAAAATAGCGACAAAGAATTTATTGTAAAAATTAACGAAAATACTTGCGAATCCTGTCGCAAATGTATGCGAGCGTGTCCCGTCGTAAATCCGACGTAAAACGCAAATTGTAAAAAAAATTAACAAGTAAGGAGAAAATATGCGACTTATTAAAAACAACTTTTTAGACAACGAAAATTACGAAAGAATGCCCGTATTGTTTTGCATTTTTACCAAAACCGAAACGAGCGTAAAGGTTTTCAACGCGATTAAAAAATCCAAGCCGAAAAAATTGTATATTTCATCGGATTGCTGGCGAGAAAGAAAAATTGGCGAAAAAGAAAACGTAGAAAATTTGCGAAAATACGTTTTGGAAAATATCGATTGGGATTGCGAAGTTCATAAAAAATTTAACGAAAAAAATCACGGCAGCGGACGAGCGATGGAATCGGCGATAGATTGGTTTTTTGAAAACGAAGAAATGGGAATAATTCTCGAAGACGACACTTTGCCCGCGCCGAGTTTTTTTAGATTTTGCTCGGATTTGCTTATAAAATACAAAGACGAAGAGAAAGTTTTTCTTATAAACGGCATTAACGAAGGCGCGCAAAAAACGACGGCAAACACCTATTCTTTTAAGCGCGTTTACGATTTTCCCGAAGACGTAAACGGATTTTGGGGCTGGGCTTCGTGGCGAAGAGCGTGGAAAAAACACGACAAAAAAATGTTGAAATTGCAGGAATATAAAAAGCAGTGTAAAATTGACGAAAACACTTTGGATTACGATAAGTATCTCAAAAATACGAGAATACGAATTTTGGTAAATCAGGTCGAGTTGATTTTAGCGGGAGAAAATAATTGCTGGGACCTTAAATTTAAGTTTTCATCGCTTATAAACAACGGACTTTTTATTATTCCCGACTGCAATTTGGTTACAAATATCGGCGCGGGCGTTTCGGACGCGGCTCATACGGCTTTTGAATACGCGGTAGGAACCACGCTTGTAACGGGCGAAATCCGTTTTCCTTTGGAACATCAAGCGCAAATTTCGCCGAAAGTTTTAACGCCGAAAGAATATTTGCGCGCCGCTTATATGCCAATTTCCGCCGAAAAAGAATTTTGGGATATGGAAACCGAATATACGGATAGTATTTTAGACGCGCACAATTTTTTGGCGACTTCGGGATTGCCGCAAGAGCAAAAATTAGAATTATATAGAAATTTTTTGTGCAAAGTTTTATATGAACTTATAACTGTTTGTACGCTTTTTAAGGAATTTGGCAAAGCGCAAAAATATCTCTATTTATCTTTGGCAAAATCTCTGCTTCGCGGCGAAAATAATATCTGTTCCAAATGTCAAAAACGGGAATGTTTGTCCGTTTGTCCGACAAATAGTATTTCTTCGCAAAAAGCCGAAAACGGAGAAATTGTTATAAAAATAGACAGAAAAACCTGCGAATATTGCTTTAACTGCGTAAAAACCTGCAATGTGGTGAAACAGAGATAAAAAAAAGATAAAAAAAAGAGCGGACTTAAAAAATCCGCTCTCGTTTTTTGTTTGCTTTGTTTTTTACTTTTTACTTTTCGGATGGTCGACCCTAATCGGTTTCTTTTCGGTTCCCGCTTTGGATTCGACTATAAGCAAATAAGTTCCCGAACCGACGTCTCTTCCCGCGGCGTTTTTGTTATTCCAGCCGATAACCGCGACTTTTCTTCCGTCTATAAGTTCTTCCACACTTACGACAAGTTTATTGTCGCCTTCGCCCTTTTTCGCGACTAAATTGCCCACTTTGTCAAAAATAGCCGCGCCGGTAATATAAGTAGTGTCATTGCCAATATCGGCGTTTTTTCCCGGGTCAACTACGATTATAGTTCCGCCGCCGCTCGTAATAATTTCCTTAACAACAGGGTCTTTGGGGTCTTTAATAATTGTAATCGTATCGCCTTTGTCGTTTGGAAGTTTCCCGCCGGGAACAGGCGTTATAATTTGTTTAAAGCAATCGCCTGCAATAACAAAATCTTTACTTTCCACTTTTTTGTTGTTTGCTACCGTTACCTCGTTGCCTTTGGCGTCTTGTATTTTAGTGGGAGTCAAAGTACTGTTTATGTTAATGCCGTATTCGCCGATTTTTGGGTCTACGTTTCCGCCGCCGCTTTTGGCGACGTTATAACTCCAAATATTTCCGGAAGTATTATTGCCATTGGTAACGGTTATATTCGTCGGAGCGGTAGAATTTTCTTTCCACAAACTAAAAAGCGCGCCGGTTTTTGGAGCGGCGGAAAGAAGCGCCTCGCTGTATTCTACTTTCAAAATGTTGTAGGGCTGTTCGCATTGTCTTTCAAGACGAGCGGAAATAATAACGGGAGCCATTTTATCTTCCATTTGTCCTGCTTTTGTTCCAAAACCGCCGTCATTCCCCGACCAAGTTAAAAAGTTTCCTGTGTTAAATTCCGTGCCAAATCCTATAATATCGCTTTGTTCTTTGGTTAAAGTAATACTGTACGTATGTTTTTGGTCGTCTTTTGATACGTTTTCGTTGCCGTCAAGCGTAATTTCAAAGGTTTTTGCGCTGCTAAAAGGACTTGTTACTTTTAGTTTTGTCGGCAAATCGTCGCTGTATAGCGTATCGAAAGCAACGCTAATAAAATCGGCAAATCCGTCGGCGTTCTGGTCGTATAATCCGGCGGGTAATTGATTAAACTGCCTGCTGCGATAAATTTTAGATTCCGTATGTCTGCTTTCCATAAAAGGCGCGCATTCGGGCTTTGTCCAAGTTTTAACGGTAAGCCACTCTTCGCTTGCGTTAATTTCTAATTTTTCCTTATTGTAATTATCAAGAGAAAGAGTAAATATTTCGCCTTGCAGATTATTCATATCCAAATCGACAGAAGCGCTATCCAATAAAACGCCGTCGGGTTGTTGGGTATATGTAACATCGTTTCTGTACCAAATTTCCCAATGGACTTTGTGCGTGCATTTTTTCATATCGTCGTCCATAGTTTTGGTATCGACCGTAATTTTAACTTCCGCTTCGTCGATAGTTTTGTTTTTTAACGTATCCGTTTTGCCGTTTTCAACAACTTTTTCGTCAATGGTAACTTTTGGCTGCGGAAGCGTGTAATTGTCAAAACCTATAAAAGTTATAACGTCGTGAAGAATATACTTGCTCGCTTCGGTATCTTGCAAATAAGTCGGCTGATAACCAATAATCGCCAAACGCCGCGTTCCCTTTTGTACAGCCGAAATTGTGTAGAATTTTTTGTCCTTAAAATCGTTGTAATATCTTTGCAGGTCTCCGTTACCTTGCGTAACCGCAGGCAATTCGTCGGCGTGTTTCATATTGCTGAATTCGTTGCTGTTACTCGGCGGAATAACATATTGCTGGTAACCTTGTCCCGCTCTTCCCGCTTTTTGCTGCGCCAAATGGTCGCTATAATATTTAGTCGTGTCAAAATTTGTGTTTGCGCTTATTTCGTCGTAAGAAGCCAATTTTAACTGGTTGTTAAACGCCCATAAATCCGCGTCGGCGTTTAATCTTCCGTATTTGCTCCAAGGTCTGAATTTAAGTTCAATTTTTTCGTTTCCCGATTTTTGCGAAAGATGACTGTGCGTCTTTGTACCTGTACCCGCAAATATTTTTTTGTAAATGCTTTTGGTAGTGTCAAGTTCTATTCTCAAATCGCGCAAACCGCCTGCGACTATCGCGCTGTTGCCTCCGCGATTTTCATTGGATGCATTGCAATTATTCCACATATCGTCATACTTAGTATTCCCCTCGCCAAATATACTCCAAAGGTCGCTATTGTCTTTTTCTTCTCCTACAAAGGCATAAGCGGGTAATTCGTATGGTTTGTATCCTTTTGGTAAAATTAAAATTTCGTCTTGTTGGTTGTTATTTTCTTCGTTTTCAACCCAAAGAATCCAGTCCTTTTCCAATTCGCCATTCTTAAGTCCGGGCCACGTATCGTGAGTGTCTATACGGGCGCCTTTTTTCTTAAATAACTTGCCGTTAACATACAAATCCGACATCGACTTATCGTTGAGTATATAAACTTCGCCGCCGTTATCGTTTCCGCTAGTTCCCTCTTTTTTGGCGATATAAATGTTATATTCCATATGCATTCCGTAATTCATTTCGGCGGGATAATAATCCAATTTAACGACTTCTACCGCAGACGCTTTTATAGACCATTCGCCGTATTTGTACAAAATATCGTTTGTCCCGAAATTTTCGTGCTGAATGCCGCTCTGCCAATTCCTTTTCCAAAGGAGTTTTCCGTTTCTGGTTTTACTGCGAATTTCCCCTTGCTCATCGCCGTCGCCCGTAAGATAAACGGTGTCTGGTATTTTCATATCGGGGTGGTCGTTATCCGTTAAAAACTGAAAATCGTTTATAACATCGTCGTCGTGAAGCATCATACGAAATTGCGTTTGTACGCCCATAACGGGGAAAATTCTTCTTGTCGGGTCAATTTTTGTCGCTTCAAACGCAGATTCCGAACCTACGAGTAAAATTCCTACGTTATGTTCCGCCGCGTCTTGAAACAACTGATATATGCCTGTGTTTGCGTTTGCGCTTACTCCCGCGTTAATATAACAAATAACGTTTGGGTGTTCGCCGCCAAAATCATTGACAATCTTTTCATACGAAACCTTATCTTCTATTTTATAAACGCGCACGTTTTTAAGGAGATTTGGATTATTGTTAAAGCCCGTACTTCCCGTGTGCGAAAAGTTTATGTCAAAGCCGTCGGTATCGAGCGAGCCGTTTGATTGTATTTCGTCGTGAATTGCCGAAAGCACAATTTTAAGTTGCGCAAGTCCTATTTGCCAATCTTCAAAGTCGTTGTCGTTCCAGTTACTCGGCGTATATTCTTCGTTTACATACGTAGAAGAAGTCCAAATAACTGCGATTCGCATATCTTTGATGTCCACATTTGCGCCAAAAGCGAATATTGCGCAAAAAGCGATAAAAAGTGCGATTTTTAATTTTTTCATAATAACTAAATCCTTTCTTTTAATTTACGTTTATAACGTTTGGTGGAAAATTATACTACCCTTTAATATATACCACTTTTTAACAAAAAAAAAACGTAAGGAGTTTTTATTATGATTTATGGATATATACGAGTAAGCACCGATAAGCAAACCGTAGAAAATCAGCGCTTTGAAATAAATAATTATTGCGCAAAAAACGGATTAGAAATCGACAAATGGATAAACGAAACAATTTCTGGAAAAGAGGCGTTTGAAAAACGAAAATTAGGCAGATTACTAAAAATTATCAGAAAAGGCGATTCGTTAATATGTTCCGAATTATCGCGGCTTTCAAGAACGATGTATTCGCTCATACTAATTTTGGAAAGATGCGAAAAACGCGACATAGACATTATAGCGATAAAAGAAAGTTTTAACCCCAAACAAAACCAAATTAGCAGATATATCGCCCCTATTTTCGCCGTCGTAAGCGAAGTCGAAAGAAATCTCATTTCGCAAAGGACAAAAGAGTCGCTTTCGCGCTTAAAAGCAAGCGGAGTAAAACTCGGAAGACCTTTTGGAAGCAAATCAAAAAACAAAAAATTATCGGGAAAAGAAAGCATAATAACAAAAATGATGGATGAAAAACTTTCTTCGCGCGAAATTGCCAGAAAATTGAAAGTTCACAGAAAAACGCTGAAAAATTTTATAGTGGAAAATAATTTGTAGATAAAATATTGTCTTTGTTTTGTCAATAGATTTTTAAGTTTTTATCGCGAATTTCTACCGCGTCGCCGTTTAATTTTAACATTCCTACGCCAAATTTATTTGCCGCGTCTTCCGCTTGTTTGTTGAAACTTAAACCGCAAATTCCCAAATAAAATTTATATTTTGAATACATAGGAAAAAGCGTCTTAAAATTCTTAACTTGTCTTTTTACCAAATTTTCTACGTCTTTTTTATGAACGGTATATTTTACCTCCACAATTCCGAGTGAATCCTTGTTTATTAGCGCAATATCATATTCTCCGTCGAGAGTTTTTCCGTCTTCAAGCGGAATCGAATTACTCAAATGCCTTTTTACCATATCGAAATGCACGCCGCCCAAAGTTTTTGTCGCGCAGAGAGAATTGAAAAAATAATCTTCAGCAACTTTTCCGTTGCTGTTGTTTATTCCGTCGACGTTTTTACTGACTTCTTTTATAAATTTTCCCAACTTCTCAAATTCTTTCGCGTTTTCTTTTTGCATTTCTCTAATTTCAGCAAAACCTTTCATAGTTTCCGCCATTTTCCTCGCGGTTTCCGACATTATGCCCCTAATTTCGGCTAATTCTTTTTCCCATATTTCCATAATTTTACCCCCAAAATATTAGTTTTTTTCATTGCGCGTAAATAAATATACTATTTGCACAAAATAAATATTATATTTACGAATAAATAAGGAGGAAAAATGCCGAAATATCTTGACCCGAAAAACGATTTGTTGTTTAAGAAAGTATTTGGAGAACATAAGGATTTATGTATCAGTTTGCTTAATTCTCTGCTGAAATTTGAAGGAAACGCGCAAATAGATTGGATAGAATACGATACCGCCGAACTAATTCCCCAAATTCCCGCGCTTAAAGATACGATAGTCGACGTTCGTTGCAAAGACAAAAACGGACGACACTTTATCGTTGAAATGCAAATGAATTGGACGGGAGATTTTGAACAGAGAGTACTTTTGAATGCAAGCAAAGTTTATGTTCGCCAAATTAAAAAAGGCGAAGATATTATACTTGCGCAACCCGTATATTCGCTGAATTTGGTAAACGACATATTTGACAAAGACCCGAAAAGAAAGGACGAATATTATCATCATTATAAAATAGTTAATATATTAAACACCGAAAAACAGATAAAGGGCTTGGAATTTGTGTTTTTGGAATTGCCGAAATACAAGCCGAAAGATTGCGCCGCGCAAGATTATTTTGATTTGTGGCTTCGCTTTTTGACGGAAATAAACGAAAAAACAAAAAGCGTTCCCGACGTTTTATTGCAGAAAAAAGAGTTGAGCGACGCGCTAAAATGCGTAGAAGAGTCGTCGCTTACGTCGGATGAATTGGAACTTTACGATAGAGTTTTAGACGCTATTTGGGCAAAAAAAATACTAATAGAAGGCAGTCGCAGAGAAAGTTTGGAAGAAGGCAGAGCCGAAGGCAGAGCCGAAGGCAAAACCGAAAAAGCCGTAGAAATTGCAAAAAAAATGAAAAAACGCGGAATTTCGACAAAAGAAATCTCCGAATTTACCGGAATTTCCGCAGAAAAAATAGAAAATTTGTAAAATTTTTATTTGAAAATTAAAAAAACAAGCGAAAACGAATTTTTTGGTATATATTAAAGGGTAGTATAATTTTCCATTTAAAATAAAACTTTTTACAGGAGGATTTTTAATGAAAAAGTTAAAATTGTTTTTTATAGTTGCATTTGCGATGTGCATATCGACGGTATCGCTATTTGCTAAAGATTTGAAGGTAAGCGATATGAGAATTGCGGTAATTTGGAATCCTTGGACTATGAATTCGGACGCGCCGATGGGTATCAGTGTAGGCAATATAAACGACCAGCCGATTAAAGGCCGTTGGGATATAACTAACGGTAACCCGCAAGATTTAAAATATATGGCTTGGGAAACGGAAGACGTGCAGGCAAAAGAAATTTCAAAAGCGCAGTTGAAATTCTTTCTTTCGGCGCTTGATTTAGTTCAAAGCACAAACGGTTCTCTTGATACCGTGGGCGTTCCCGATTACGGAAGATTGGGAAACGTACAGATTTATAATACGGAAATGGATTTTGATTACGACGATATAAAGAGCGCGTTTGACGGAAGAAAACCGAACATTATCGTTTATATTGGCGCGGGAGCGCGAATAGGCGATGACCAAGATATGGTCGATTTGTTGAACACTGCCGTTCACGACAGCGTTGGCGTTTTCTTTATAGGACAGAACTCGGTAGCGGACGCGAGAGACCTTGATGTTGAAAGGAAAAATTTCCCAATCGCCGGCGTACAGGAAGAATTTACTATTAAGGTTTACGGTACCGATTGGAATAAGGGTACGGTGGATGAATTTCTTTTTTTAAAAAGTTCGCAACAAGTCGCGGGGAAATTTGGTTCTGGCAATGAAAAATGGGATATAGCGGATACCGTTATTCTCAGTGGCGACGGCGGCGGTTTGAAGAATGAAGATAATCCGAATCAAGGTAGTGAAGGTACTTATAAAATGACCCTCAAGAACGGCAACAGAGTAATATACAACAATGGATGGGTAAACGCAAACGAAATAGTTTCTCCCGCGCCGACAATCTATCACGCAAGCGGCGAATGGTCAATTAAGGCAAAAGCGGTAGAAGTTATGGAAATAGACAAATACGAATCGGAAATGAATTGGGGATTTCACAGAGAACGTGATTTTAAAGTAGGAAGATTGATAAGTAGCCCAAACATTGGAAGTTTCAATATTGGCGGCGATGCGGGCGAAGTTTATGTAAAAGCGGAATCGCCATCTTTGTTTCTTAACGGTAAAGAAATTTTTAAAGCCAAACAAAAATTGACCGGGGGAATTACTAATCCTTTGCAAATGAACGGCAACTATGTCGGAGAAAATTGGTTTGTTAAAGTGGATAACGATAGTATTCTCGTATTGCGTAAAGGACAGTTTATTGAAGATATAAGACACGTTGACCCTGATTTATGGCATACCGCTAACAATCCTCTGCCAGCCGGTACTCCTGTGCCAAGTTATTGGGAATCGAGTTGGGGTAAATACACGGGAAATCCGGGAAATCTTGACCCTGGCGATTGGTATCAATATGAGGCGGGAAGTATTATCGGTTTTAACGCCGGCGGACTTTTGGATTTGAGAATTACTTTAAATCCAGACAACACGCCTATTTACGGCGGTATTTTCAACTCTTCTTATTCTAAAGGTAAAAACGTTCTTAACAATATATCTGAAATTCGGTTTAAACCATACGGTAACAGCGCGGTAAAATCAGATGGTACTTACGATGGTCGAATTCAAGCGGGAGCGAGCATTTGGGCGTTTAATAAACACGTAAATCATCAAAGTTTTTCCAGTATTAACGAAAATAATCCGTTTGACCCTGAAAAATATTACGCCGATTATTTAGGCAACCAGATTGCAGGAAAACCGACGAATAATAAAGCACAGTTTGTTTTTCCGCATAGTAAATGGAGTGATTATAAAGAAAATGGGAATTATTTTCGTCAAAGCGAACTTCCTGCTACATCCGCTAATTCTGACAATTCTTACAAGAATAATTTCTCTAAAAAAGAATTTCACCAAATAGCGATTGTTCAACATAAAGCGCAACGTTTGGCGATTGTCGGATATCAACCGACATATTTGGAAAACGAAGCCGCCAGCCGCGCAATTTTGCACGATTTGGTTTTATGGGGCGGTTATAACAATTACGTGTTAGACGCTCCGCATATTGAAGTTAGATACGAAGACGGAAGGCAAAATTTTGAAAACGGTAAACATATTTTAACTACGACTGATTCCGTTTGGGTGGTGTTTGACCGTGAGAATTTGGCTGGTGAAATAAGCGATATAGACCATTGGCTTGAAGCAACATTAAAATATGGTAGCTTCACGACTTCTCCAAAAAGCGCTACTATTTCCCACAATGAAGAAGGAGACGTAATATTAGGTTTTAGTTTGCAGGGCGACGACGGTTTCAATATAAATAGTGGCGGCAATATCACTACCATAACAGTTACGGCGTGGACAAAAGCGGGAGGTCGCTTTGCGGGAAGTCAGGAAATTAAAGTGGATATTCCAATTAAACAATTAAGCACGAATAAAATAATTAAAGACGATAACGGTACGCACAGCAGAACCGAAACGAATTCAAAAGACACTTTGATTATAAACGGTTATTGGCAAAATAATAACCCCGACGACGTTGCCAACGAAACGATTACTGTTACTATAAAAGGCGAAAAAGGATACGATACGACCTTTACGGTAAGCGGCGGCGACAAAATTAACTTTGCCGAACTTCCCGCGGGTAATTTGGAAATTACAATTACAGCCGAAGCCGACGGATACGTTAAGTCGAAAGAAGAAAAATTTACGGTAAATAATAATCCCGACAGCGCGCCTCCCGCGTTTAAGGCGGCGAGATGGGAATTTGCGTGCCAGCACGGAACCGAGTTTGACTTTTTGACGGTGCAATACGAAGAAGAAAGCGACTCGATTAAACACGACTTTAATTGGAATGTAAATCAGACGACGGTCGGCGACGCGATTTTTATGCTGTGGAGAATGGAAAACGGAGTTGAAAGAGGATATAAAATATTCGTTAAACGCGCCGTTAAAAAATCGACTTTGATATACCAGTACGACATCATTAGCGTTGAAGGCGGCAAAAAGCCGGCAAGCGGGGACAAGATAAATATAAACATCGATAATACTTATAAAATTACCGACCGTTTTGACAATTCGATTCCCGTTGACAATCCGAAAATCAATTTGAATACGGGAAGCAGTACAAATTGTCTTTCTCAGATTGTAACGGTTGTTCCCGGCGGCAAGATTCCGACTACTCCGGGCGGCAAAGATTCTATTCCTGTCGTTACGACAATTCCCGGAAAACCCGGTAGCCAAGTTGTGGATAATATTGTCGGCGGCGGAGGCGGTACGATAATCGTAGTCAATCCGGGCGAAAACGAAAACAACCAAGAAGTTTTTGAAGAGTATATATCGAGCATTAGCGCGGCTATTTACGACCCCGTAGGAAATGTGGTGGCAAAATCGGGCGAAGGCGACAATCTTGTCGTGAGCGCGGCGAAACTTCCCAACGGTAAAGAAGTCGCGGTTATCGGCTGGACTAATAAAAACAATTCGGGTAGAGACGTCGGCGCGGGAATTTACTGGCTGATAATCAGTTCGCAGGGAAATACCGCAGGCGAAGGAAAACCCATTAGAGTCGACCATCCGAAAACTAAAAAGAAGTAAAAAGAGAAAACAAATAAAAAACGAGAGCGGATTTAAAAGTCCGCTCTTTGTTTTTGGGGCAAAAATTATTTTTAACTTACAAAACGTAAGGAGGAAATTATGCCGCGCTACTTTGGCGCAATTCTGCTTTTTACTACTATCGCTTTTGCGCAGACAAGCGTTTTGCTTAATTCAAATTCTTCGGTTTATAACGAGATTGCGGAATCCAAAACCGAATTTGAAATGAAAAAAACAAAAGAAAACGTAATCGACAGTATTGGCGTTCAAATTGAACTGTTTAACGACGACGAGGCAAAAAGAAGTTCGGCGATATTTCTCGTCGACGGCGATAAAACCACCAACAACGAAAAATTTAACATAGGCGGCGAATGGAATATTCCCGTTTATTTATACAAAAATGTTGTTAATAGCGGCGAAATCGGGTATCAGGCGGCGGCGACGTCGTTTGGTTTTGTCGTTAAAAACGCAAACGAAGATTTTCCGTTTCGATTTTCCGCAGGACCCGCGTTTGAAGGCGGACTAAACAGAAATTTGCAAAGCAGAGACACAATATTCGGCGGCGGCGGATACGTTTCGCTTTTTAGCGGCGATTCGTCGGGAAGCAGAATAAAAGATTCGCCTTTGTTTTTCGGCGCGGAAATTTTCGGCAAATATATAAAATCCAAAAACGACTACAACAACGCGACGGCAAAATTAAAAACGATTTACGAAAAAAACGGCGCGTTTCAAACGGATTCGTTTTCGATAACCGTCGCCGACACGGTGGGTTACGGAAAAGTAAATTCGCAATTCGGCTACATAAACGGCTTTCGAGGCAACGAAGTTCCAAGCAGATACGGCAATAATTTAAGCGTTTTATTGCGAGCCACAGAAATCGGCGAAGCGTTTTTTCAGCCGTCCGTCGAAATTTATCTAAACGACAATCGTTATCGTTATATAAGCGACGAAAATTTTTACGGTTCGCTCAAAAAAAATACAATATCCGCGCTTTTTTTCGCGAATAAAAATCTTGGAAACTGGGAATTTGAAACGGGCTTAAAAATTTCGGGAACAAGAGAAGAAAATTGCTATTTTACCGACAACAATCGCGGCGTCGGCAGGCAATCGGACACGCTAAACGAAAAATTAAAAGACGCCGACGTTTTTAATCCGCAGTATTATTTTTTAGCGCAATATTTTTCGCCGAAAGAAAAATTTGGCTTGTCGTCAAAATACGCGATAGAGCGGCACAGACGGGTTTATCCTTTTTCGTATCGGCAAAACGACGCAATATTTTCGTCAATCGACGATTTTGACAACGTTACGAGTATCGTCGGTTTGCAGACCGATTTTTATTTGACGGATTGGTATAGTTTGTATTTTTCTGTGGAAAATATAAAAAGGCAAATTAACAATTTGAAGAGCCAGTTGAGTTTGGGAAACGGAACGCAAGAGCGTTTTGCGTTAGGATTCGGCAACGTTTTTTCCAAAGACACGAGTATAATATTTTCGCTTTCGGCAAAAGCGGTAGCCGAGCCGCATAAATATTATTTTGAGCAAGAAGATGGCGTTTTTCCGACGCATAGCCGCTCGTTTTCTATCGATTCGGATTTTGCGTTTTCTTACGGAAACGGCTGGACAAATACGTTTAACTTTACGACGTTAAAATACGACGACGGCGTAATTCACGACAATATTTACGGCATAGATTCAAAAAAACGCCAAACGGGAGCAAAAATTTCCGTAACGAAAACCGCGCAAATTTTTATTGCCGCGCTCGGTTTGGAGGCGAAAGTTCAAAATTTAGACAGATTTGACGAATTTGACCGCGAATATTTGAAAGAACGACAATCTTTATTTACGCCGTTTGTTTCGGGAGATTTTTTTGAAGAAGACAAGTTTTCGCTTAATTTTTCCGTAAAAAGAAATATGCGAAACAGGCAAAAAAATTCGGGCGATTTTTGGGAAATTTCGCTTAATTTGCTGGCTTTTTTTTGATAATTTTACAAAACGGATACGTAATAAAAAACGCGAGTATGCTTGCGATAAACGCAAGAATAACGCTTCCTGCCATAAAAAATTTTCCGCTTTCCACAAAAAACATCGATTTGTCTTCAAAAAAAAGCGACGTAAGCGTTTTTGCGTTTTGCGGTTCTACGATTGCCGTTCCAAAAACCGCAGAACCCAGCCAAACCGCCGCAAAAATTATAAACGGAATTATAGGCGGAGACGAAATCATACTTCCCAAAACGGCGAGCGGGCGATTGAGTTTCAAAAGCGTCGCGGTTAAAATTACCGCCGCGGTTTGAAAACCGTAAATGGGGAAAATTCCGAAAAAAATTCCGACGGAAAACGAGGCGGCCGCCTTTTTCGGCGAAATATTTGATTTTAATTCCGCGATAAAAACGTCGCGCACTTTCTTAAATCCCGTTTTTGTGAAAAACCAACTTATGCGCACGCTGTCCCGAAAAACGCGATAATGCGAAACCCGTTCGTTTTGCGGCTGATAATATTGCGGTATCGTAAATTCGCCTAATTTTATGCCTGCGTGAGCGGATTTTACCAAAACTTCCTGCTCAAATTCAAATCTCGACGTCTTAAATTTGATATTTTTTATTTTTTCCAAAGGATAAACGCGAAAGCCGCTTTGTGTGTCGTTAAGCGAAAATCCGGTATAATTTTTTATCCAAGTATTTCCAAAATTTCGCGCAAAAACGTTTTTTTTCGGAGCGATTTCGCCTATATTTTCGCCCGTTCTCGCGCCGACAAGCAATTTTTCGGGTTCTTTTTGGCAAGCGTTTTTTGCAATTTCTATCCATTCGCAAAAATGCTGTCCGTCGGCGTCTATGGTTATGGCGTGAGTGAAACCCAAATTTAGCGCGATTTCAAAACCTTTTCGTAGCGCCGCGCCTTTTCCTTTGTTTTTCGGGAAATTATGTACGCAAATATCGTCAAATTCGCTTAAAATTTGCGGCGTTTTATCGGTAGAGCCGTCGTTTATTACGATAATATCGTCGGCGTATTTTCGCGCTTGCGAAACGACGTTTTTTATTGTGTTTTCGTTGTTGAAAACGGGAATTATTACGCATATTTTATTCATAATTTTTTAATTTTTATTCCTTTAAAAACTCGTACTCATAAATTTTCGGCTCTATTTTTTTCGCTAAAATTTTCATTTTTTCGCGTAAATTTAATAATAGTTCGGTGTATTTTTCATCTTCGCTTCTGCTTTTCATATTTCCCGTTTTGTCGCTTCTTCCTTGAAAATATTCGCGAATATCGTAAAAACTTGCATTAACGTTTACTTTGGGTTTTGAATGGTAATATTTCCAAAGTTCACGTCCTGCGTCAAAAACCGCTTTTGCTTCGGGGGAAAATTCGCGCTTGTCGCACATTTTATCTTCTTGTTGTTCAAGTAAATTTGAATACCCGTTTTGAATTATTTTTCCGTTCATAAAACTCAATAAAAAATGACTTTCAAATTTTTCGCAGGCGTTTACTTCTTCTTCAAAAAACGGAATCCAATGATTTACACCGCACTTTGAGGAAATATTATTCGAATCGTGAAACAGCGTAAAAGTTAGACAATCATTTTGAAATTCTTTATCTTTTTCCCATTTTTTATTCGGATACAAAAACTGGTCGCGGTCGTTTAGCCAAGTGGCTTCAATACAATGCCGAACCGCAAGATAAACGCAGACAGGAATTAAATTGTTTTGATTCACGTCGATGTGCGTGAGCGCGTCGGAAGATTTGCGACTATCGGCTATGAAAATCATATTTTGATGTTGAAAATCGTTGCCGCGCAAGTTTAATATGCCTATTTCCAACTTTGATTTTGAAATAAAAGTTTTTGTCCAACTATTTATAAATTTATGATTATCATAGTTAAAAAACCGTTTTTTTCTGATAAAATTTCCGTTTTTACCGTAAATATCGGATTTAATTTTTTTAAACTCTTCTTTTTTATCAGTATCCCAAACGTGAAAACCTATCGGAAAATTGCCTTTTACATTATCGAAAGTCGACGAATGGCAAACAAAAAGTTTTTCTAACTTTGCCGTAAAACTCTCCCTAAACTTAACAAAGTTGGGGGCGCATAGCGGTTTCAACTTTGCAAAATTTGCAATTTTACAATGCGGTATTTCTTTGTAAATTCTTATGAGAAATTGTGCGTATACTTCATTTGACGCTTTACCTAATAAATTATTATATTTGATATATGTTTTATTTTCGGTGGCAATACCGGACACGTGTGTGCCAGTTCCGCCAATTGTTTTCATATTTGTCGCTTCTTTATACGGCGGATTTATGTAAATAATAAGTTTTTCGGGAGTTTTTTCAATAATTTCTTGTAACTTTCGCGGCAATTTTTCAAAATCATCGTTCAAAAAATCAAATTGAAATACGTGTTCGTGCAATAAATTTGCCCCATCGCCTTTTATAGAATTTTCGTTCATCGTATCTATTCTTTCGTGCATAATATCGACATCGGATTTATCAATAGTAGAAGCGTAAATATTATATTTATTCTTAAGTCCCGCAAGTAAATTTCCCGTACCCGCCGCGCAATCCCAAATATAATAATTTTCTTGCCAATCTTTGCCAAAAACATCGGCGATATATTCTTGTGATTTCTCTACCCAAATTTTTGGCGTATAAAAACTTCCCCTTCTTTCGCGAATATCTTGCGGAACAAGCAAATCGTGCCTGTCTATAATAATATCCCAATATTCTTCTTTCGGCGGACGTTCATATATTGCCCAAAATTGCGCGTGCTTTTTTTGATTATCACAAAAATTAACTTCCATAGACGATATTAAACCCATTTCGTTAATGCGCCTATCCATTCTGTATTTATTAGTTTCCAAAACTACCAATAATTTTTCTTTTAGCGACTTGTTTTCCCGCGACAATAAATCGGCTAAATAAAAATCTCCGTCAATAATTCCGTGTTTTTTTACAATTTCCCAATTTACGTCTATGCTGGGCTTTACCGTTTCGAGCCATTTGTAATAAACGTGAGTAAAATTATTTTCATCTATTCTAAATTTACTTGTTTCCGTTCTTCCCGCGACAAAATTTTCTTTTATGAATTTTTTTAGTTCTTTCTCGTCTTTTTCAAAATCAAAAATAAAAATATTTTTATTGTCTATAATCTCTTTCAACGTATCGCATATTATCTTAAATTCTCTTGTTTCGCGATTTGACGGCGTAACATTCCAATTGAAATCGTTTTTGTGAAAAATTTCTAAAAATTCGTGGTAATGAACAAATGCAATTTTTTCGCAATCAAAACATCCCAAAAACGGCGGTGGCAAAATTTCGTTAAAAGTCCGCGCTTTTCTGATGGTTATAACCAACTGTGCGAGCATAATTGTTATGTCGCTAACGTCTTTTTTCGCTTCTGCCCAAAGTAAATATTGCAAAAACGATATTTGTCCGCTACTTTTTATTTGAACCGAAAAATCGACGTCTTTTAAAATTCCCGCGCAGTCAAAGTCGGAAAAAAATTCTTGCGCAACACGGTTTTTCAGTTCTTCTTCTCTTAAATTTTTATATTTCATAGCATAAATATACTTTTTGCCGCAGACAAAAATTTATTCTTTAACCGGCAAAAGCGACGGATAACTTACTTTGTAAAATATTCTGAAATACAAAATCGATAAAACGCCTATCGCAATTCCCGAAACTATTAAAACGGGAAAAAATACGCCGATAATAAGCATAGAAACCGCCCCGCCGATTTTATAACACGATTCCATAAGCGTTTGATTTTTAGGAAAAATCGCGTATAAAATATAGATAATATTTGCGACCAAAGAAGCGGAAAACGCCACAAAATCTTGAACCCAAAAATACGCGAAAGCCGCCGACGAAAATACAAAAAATATTGCGAGAAAATGCGCGTTTTCTTTCCCTAAAAATACGGCTGTTGTGATTTTTTTGTTTGCCTTATCGCCGTCGTAATCGGGCAAAGTCGAAGAGATGGAACCTCCCGCCATCATAAAAAAATACGGAAGCATTGCGCACAAAAATTTACCGCTTAACAAAAATTCTGCGGATATTTCTTTGCCGCCCAAAGCGTAACCGGTCGCAAAAGCGATTGTCCCGTATCCAAAAGCGTTCGACAAAAAATCCAAAAACGGCTTCCCCGAAAACGAAAAAGGCGGAAAACAGTATATAATTCCTGTAAAAATTGATAAAAACGAAAGCAACGAAATTATTTTGTAACCGCAAAAAAACGGAATTATTATTGACGCTGCCGAAAGAATTATCGCCCAAATATACGCGATTTTATTAGAAATTCCCGTTTTTAGCAAAAGCGGAAAACCGCCGTTTGCCTCGTCGACTTTGCGGTCGGCAATTTGATTTAACACGTAAACTGCGGCGACCGAAAGCGAAAAAAGTAATATTTGCAAAATTATTTCCAAATTTATCGCTTGAAAAACGCTTTTTGTTTGCGACGAAATTTTATATCCAAAAAGCGCAAATCCCCAAACGGGAACAAGAACTACCGGACGAGTGATAAAAATTAAATCGAAAAAAAATTTTACGGTTTTCAAAAAATTACTCCTTGCTGAACGACGGATATTCGTGGTTAAATCGTTTTTTGTAGTAAATTCGGCTAAAAATTACCGTCGCAATTACCAAAATCGCGTAATACGGAACAAAAAACGCCGTCGCGATAGATAAAATTACGACGGGATATCTGAACGTTTTGAATGCGTATTCTATGTTTTGCGTTCTGTAAAGTTGTAAAAACATCGGGATGCAAATTGCGGCGGGAACAAGCATTATCCACGAAGAAAAAGGAATTAAAAACGCCGTAAAAAATGAAAAAACGACGCAAATAGTAGCCAAAAGCGACGTGTTTTTCGCTCCGTAAGCGACGGCAAAAGTGCGTTTGTTTACTTTTTCGTCGCCTTTCATATCCGAAATTGTGGAAGTCAAATAAACCGCGCCGTTGGCAAATCCCGCAGAAAGCGAAAATAAAAATCCTAAAAGCGCAGATTCGACAGATAATATTTGAGACGTATTTATCGCGCCCGCGTACCAACCCGCGTAATAAGTTAAAATTCCGTGTCCGAAACAATTTGCTAAAAAGCCGCCCCAAGGTCTGTCTTTGAGTTTGAACGGCGGACAATTATAGAAAAATCCTAAAATCGCGGCGGATAAAATTATAAAAAACGGTATTAAATCGCCGCAAAACCAAAACCAAGAGAAAAAAAGCGAAAATATTAGAAGTCCCGACGCAAAAATCCACGCGACAAAAACGGGAATATGATTGTGCGAAAGAATAAAAAGTTTGTTGTTTATTTTATCGCTTTCGCGGTCTGCAATTTGATTTACGATGTATATATTTGCGACGACGGCGGTAAAAAGTATGAACATTTTTGCGAAAGACAAGTCAAAATTTTGGAAAAAAATCCTTTCGTCCGCAGTTATCCATCCTAAAAAAAGAATAGTCCAAACGGGAACTAAAAGCGTCGGACGAATCAGAAAAAACAAGTCCAAAACGAATATAATTACCTTTTTTAACGCCATTTTTTATTTGCTCCGTATAAAAATTTTTATCAAATATACTATTTTTCCTTGACTTTTTGCAATAACATATTGTATTTTACCCGTGATATTTTTACAAAAAACAGCGAGCGTCAAAGGAGTATTGATATGCCGCAACACAAATCGAGTGAAAAAAGATTAAGACAATCCGCGAAAGCAAACGAGTATAATCGTATTGTTCGGTCGCAGATTAACACCGCTTCAAAGAAACTTGCCGCGGCGAAAGGCGACGAAATCGCCCCCGCGTTAAGCAATGTTTATTCCGTTCTTGACCGCGCCGTAAAAGTCGGCGTTATTCACAAAAACAAAGCGGCAAACAGAAAATCGCGTTTAACTGTCGGCTTAAAAACCGCGTCCGTTAAAGCGTAAAAATTACAAAAACAACACGGAGTTTTTATGGAGTATCTATTAAATTGGCAAACCACGGTGGCGGTGTTCGTAGTAGCCATAGTTATGTTGTGGTTTTTGAGTAGCGTAGTAAATTTTGCAAGACCGATAGCGATTTTGGTCGCCGCGGGAATTGCAATGTTGGCGCGATATTATTGGTGGATGGTCGATACGAGAGTTTCCGAATGGATGCGATTTATGGGACTGGAAGCGCCGTAATATGCTTGCGCGGCTTCGCAGTATGGCGTTAATGGGAATCGACGCTTACGAAGTTATTATTGAATCCGACATCACCGAAACGATTCCGACTTTTACTATTGTGGGGCTTCCCGACGGCGCGGTTAAAGAGAGCCGCGAAAGAGTGATGTCCGCGATAAAAAACAGCGGTTTTGAGTTTCCCGCCCGCAAAATTACCATAAATATGGCGCCTGCGGATATTCGCAAGGAAGGTTCGGCTTACGACCTGCCCATCGCTTTGGGAATTTTGACTTCCACAAGGCAAATTGAAAACAATAATCAGGATATTTGCATTATCGGCGAATTGGCTTTGGACGGCTCGCTTCGTCCTATAAAAGGCGTTTTGCCCATTGCGCTTTCGGCAAGAAAGCACGGATTTTCGGCAATAATAGTTCCCGAAAAAAACGCCGACGAGGCAGCCGTCGCGCAAGGATTGCCCGTTTTCGGCGCAAAGTCGCTAAACGAAGCGATAGAAATTATTGAAGGAGAAACCGATATTGCGCCGAGATTTTTCGACGTTAAAAAACTTTTTGAAGAATCGCAAGGAAATTATTTGGATTTTATTGACGTAAAAGGACAAATTGTCGCAAAGCGGGCGCTACTTGTAGCGGCGTCGGGCGGACACAATATGCTTATGACGGGACCGCCCGGAAGCGGAAAAACTATGATAGCCAAACGTATTCCGTCAATTTTGCCGCCGCTTTCGCTTGAAGAATCGCTTGAAACTACGAAAATTCATTCCATCGCGGGAAAATTGCCGACGAAACAACCTTTGGTTACGACTCGTCCGTTTCGCTCGCCGCATCATACGATTTCGGACGCGGGACTTATCGGCGGCGGAACTTATCCAAAACCCGGCGAAATAAGTTTGAGTCATCACGGCGTTTTATTTTTGGACGAACTTCCCGAATTTGACAAAAACGTTTTGGAAAATCTTCGCCAACCGCTTGAAAACAAATGCGTTTCAATAAGCCGCGCCGCGCAGTCGCTTTCGTTTCCTGCGGATTTTATGCTCGTCGCCGCGATGAATCCTTGTCCTTGCGGTCATCTTGGCGACGAAACGGGAAAATGCGTTTGCAGTACGCAAAAAATTAGAAATTACATAGCAAAACTTTCGGGTCCGCTTTTGGATAGAATCGATATTCAAGTTCGCGTTGCGGCGCTTCCTTACGAAGATTTGGCAAAAAAAAGCGGAACGGAATCGTCGGCGCAAATACGCGAAAAAGTAATACGTGCGCGCGAAATTCAGCAAAAAAGATTTGCCGAAAGAAAGGGAATTTATTGCAACGCGGGTATGGAATCGAAAGACATAAGAGAGTTTTGCGTTTTGGAAAACGGCTGTGAGCAAACCCTAAAAAACGCGATTGACCGTTTGGGATTATCGGCGCGAGCATACGACAGAATACTAAAAGTATCGCGGACAATAGCCGATTTGCGAGTCGGCGACTTGATTTCAAAAGCGGACATTGCCGAAGCGATTCAGTATCGCAGTTTAGACAGACAAATCGATTGAAATTTACCACAAAAAAGCGACATTTTTTTTACAATTACATTCTTTCGGGAATATTTATTCCCAAAATTTCAAGAACGGTTTCTATGGTTTTCAGCGTAATTTCGGCGATTTTTAAGCGCGAACTTTGCAATTTGGAATTTTCTTCGCGCAAAATCGGCGAATTGTTGTAAAAACGATTAAATTCCTGCGAAAGTCCGTAAATATAATCGCAAAGATAATTCGGCGAACAATCGACTCCCGCACTCTCTAAAACGTCGCTTAAACGTCCGATTTCCAAAAGTAAATCGCGGTCGTTGTCGGTAACTAAAATATCTCTCGAAACGATTTTTGCGTCTTTTACCTTGCGAATTATCGACTTGATTCTCACGGCTGTATATAGCAAATACGGTCCCGTTTTGCCTTCAAAAGCGCAAAATTTATCCAAATCAAAAACGTAATCCGAAAGACGATGATTAGACAAATCGGCAAATTTCAGCGCGGAAATTCCGACCGTTTCGGCGATTTTCGTTTTTTCATTTTCACTTGCGTCGGTCGCCAAACCCGCTTCTTCAATACGAACTTTTGCTTTGTTTATTACCGAATCTATTAAATCGCAAAGTTTCATAACGCCGCCTTCGCGAGTTTTATACGGTTTTCCGTCCGCGCCGTTTACCGTTCCAAAACCAATATGCTCCAAAAGTAAATTTTGCGGCGCGATTTTCGCCTTTTTTACCGCTCTGAAAACCTGCTCGAAATGAAGCGATTGCCGTTTATCGACGACATAGCAAATTCGATTCGGCGAAAATTCTTTCACGCGATAATCGATAGTCGCGATGTCGGAAGTGGCGTACAAAAATCCGCCGCCCGATTTAACGAGCAAAACGGGCGGAATTTCTTTCGTATCCGACGGCTCGCCGACTTCAAACACAAGCGCGCCCTGCGATTCTTTCGCAAAATTTTCTTTTTTCAAATATTCGACGATTTCTTTCATTCTGTCCGCGTAAAAACTTTCGCCCAGCCAAAAATCAAACTCGACGTCCAATTTTGAAAAATCGTTTTTCAGCGTATCTTTTGACAATTTTACAAAATGTTTCCACAACGCGACAAAACCAATTTTTCCTTGCTGCAATTCGTCGGTCGCTTTTATCGCCTGCGCTAAATTTTCGGGATTTTCTTTGCATTCTTTACTTGCCTGCGGATACAAAAGTTCCAATTCCGAAATGTCAAACGGCGGATTTTGCGGGTATTCGCCGCTAAAATTTTCGTCAAAATACGGCAAATTCGGATATTTTTCTTTGGTTTTGCAAATTAGCATTCCCATTTGCGTTCCCCAATCGCCCAAATGATTGTCGGCGATTACTTTGTAGCCCAAATACTTAAAAAGTCGCCGCAAGCAATCGCCGATTATTGCGCTTCGCAAGTGTCCTACGTGCATCGGTTTTGCGACGTTTGGTCCGCCGAAATCCAAAATTATCGTTTGCGAAAAATTATCTTTTGAATTTTCAAAATTTTGCGATAAAATAATTTTTGCTATAATTTCGTCTTTGAGCGTGATATTTACAAATCCCGCGCCTGCAATTTCGACTTTTGAAAAGTCCGCGTTTTTGCTTAAAATATCGACAATATTTTGTCCTATCTCACGCGGATTTTTGCCAATAGATTTTGCAGCCGCCAATGCTCCGTTGCACTGAAATTGGCATAAATCGGGACGTTGCGATTTTACGACTTTCGCGAACTTTTTATCGATTTGCGCTTCGTCAAACGCTTTTTCAACCGAAATTTCAACATATTCTCTAATGCTTTTCATTTTTTACTCCAAATTTAAACTCTTTTACGTATTATAATTTGCAAATTTTTTCAACAAATTCTTTAATTTCTTTTGCGTATTTTGTTGCAAGTTTAGCGTCTTCTTCCGTAATTTGCAACTCGTTTGGATATCTTGGAGCAACTGCAAATTTAGTTAGAAAAAAACATTTTTTTGATAATTCAGAAAAATTTGGCGATATTTTTTCACACATTTCCAAAATCAACGGTAAATCGTGTGTTTTCGGCGGTTCAATATTGTTTAAAAACAAAAACGCTTTCAAAAATTTTTCCGCCGCCTGCTGACTTAAACAACATATCGGTTCGTCTGGCATCGGGCGCAAAGATAAACCGTGTTGCGCCAGCCGAAAATCATTGTTTGCGTGCAAAAGCCATTGTTGCAACTCTTCTTTTCTATCCATAAATTTTAATTCCGTCTCTCGCTATCGTCCTTTCCATTGTGGCGTCGGTAATTCTGTCGTCAAATCTGTTTTTTTTCAGCGCCAAAACGTCAACCGCTTTATGAATTTTTTTGTATCTCGCTTCGTTTACGTCGTCTATATAATCCAATTCTCTTTTTGGCGCGTCGTCTTTGACGACTATATAAACGTCCAAATCGGAATCTTTTTGCGGCGTTCCGTATGCATACGAACCGAAAATATAAATTTGTTCCGTCGGAACGGTTTTAAGTATTATGTCTTTTAATATTTCCAGTTCGTTTTTAATTTCGTCAATATGTAAATTCATAAATTTGCCTCGTCTTTAGCGAACTTCTTTATCGTCTCAATCGCTTTTTCGTATAATTGCGTTTTTCGTTTTAAGTGCAAATTTATCTTTTCTACAAACTCGTTTTTGTTAAATTCTCCGCGAACTTCGTCAAAATCGTCGTTTGCCGTGTCTTGATTGCCGTCTATGCCAAATCCTATTCTCATTTTTTGCGAATATTCCGAATTTGCGTCGTTCAAAAACCACTCGTCCAATTTTTTTGTCGCCGTTATCCACTCGTCCAAAAACGCCGTTAAGTCGTCTTTGTTCATAGTTTTCATCGGTTTTTCGTAATATTTTTCTATTCCAAAAACGCACCATTGCCACGAATATTTTGAATATTTTTCGCTCATTTCCTTAAATGCGCGGTCAAATTTTTCTAACGAATCTATTTCGCCGCCGTCCATTTTTTCGATAAAATTTTCTATCTTATTTTTCGGCAAAACGCAACCCGCAATATCGAACCATTCGTTGCAATCAAACTTTTTTGAATGCAAAAAACTTTGCAAATCGTCTTTTGAATTTATTTCGCTACCCAATAATTTATCGACAAAAACGTTTCCCAAATATTTCACAATTCCGAGTTTGTAATAATTTATTCCGTTTGACAGCGCGGTTTTGGGAATTATCGCGCCGTTAAATTTATAAACCTGTTCGTCGAAACCGTTTACAAATTCCGTAACGTTGCGAATTTTAAGGTCGTATAAAACGTCTTTTCCGCGAAACATTTTTGAAACCGTAAAAGGATTGAGTAAATCGTAATTTACTATGTCGAGCGATTTTCCTTTGCGCTTGTCTCTGCTTTTCCACTTGTCCGCGTCGCGAATCGTGCCGACTTTTTTAATATTCGTTCCGGGAATTAAAACGCTTTGGTTTGCCTGTTCAATAAGATAAGAATACGGCATATCTTTTGTGTCGCAATGATTTGTATGTCGTCCCAAAATAAGATTAAAAGGACCTACTCTTGCGGGATACAAAACGTAAGAATCCGAACCCATTTTTGTGCCGCGTTCAAAAACTCCCTGATGAAGCGGACCCATTTTATACATATGATTGCTTTGATTTGAGCCGCTGCCCGCGTTATGAAACAAAAAATATCCCGCGATTAAAAGCGTGGATTTATGGTGCGTTACTGTGTGCGGTCCAGCAAAAACGGAATACGCTTCGCCGTGATGTCCAATAAAATTTGCGAAAAACAGCGAATGTTCCGTCGAAAATTCGCGAGCCAAATCGCAGCCCTCGCCGATAAAACAATGCGAAACCGTCGCTCTGTCCAAAATCGACGAACCTTCGTGAATTAAAAAGTGGTCGGCTATTACGCCTGTTCCGATGCGCACGGGCGCGTCTTTTGAACTTTCTACGCTTCCGCAATGAAGTCGCGCAGCCGCTAAAATCTGCGCGAAGTCCCCGATATTGCAACAGGTAATTGTTCCCGCGTTTGAAATTTTAACGTTTTTGCCTATTTTTCCCGTATCGCTTTCGTGCGAAATTCGTATATCTTCGGCTATTTTTTCCATTTGCGATAAAAGATGTTTGTCGTGCCTGTAAAAAACCGTCATATACGCGAATTGCGCCGACATTCCCTTAAAAATCGTGATTTCGCGCCCGCCCATTTCGTTCATAACCGAAATTTTTATGCCGTTTCCAAAAGCGTTTTTTTTATTGACTTCTATGGTGTCCGTGTTTTCTATGACCGTGTCGTCGCCGATTTCGTAATTGGCTATGTGCGTTCCTATATTGTATATATAGACGTTGTCGCCGATAACGCAATTATGGATTCTTGCGTAATAAATTCCCGAATGATAAAACATAACGCGATTCGTGTTTTTTTTGCCCGTTTCGCCTATTTTTACTTTTCCCGAAAACCATACGTTTCTGCAAAATTCCGCGTTAAATTTTTCGCCGACCGAAACGTCGTCCCAATTTTCGCAAAAACAACTTTGAGAGAGCATTTTTTCAATTTCTTCCGCTCTCAATTTTCTAAAATTTCCCACTATTTATACTCCTTTTTTAAAAATTCTTCAGGAATTTGAAACGATAATTCGTTTTTATTTTCTTCGTATAAGTCCGTTATTTTTTCGTGAAGCGAACGTTTAACATACGGGTCGTCCGAATTTTCGTATAATTCCAAAAGAAAAACTATTCCCTGCTCCACTCGTCCTACTTCTTTAAGCGCCGTCGCCGACAATCTTGCCCAATGCGGCGGCGACTTCGGGTCTTTTGCCGCATACGCGAACAAATCGGCGGCGCGGGTATAATCCTGATATTTTTCGTAATAAATCCAAGCCAAATAAAAATACATAAACCGATTTTTGCTTCCTCCGATATGCGGTATTCCTTTTTCTAAAATAAGGCGCGATGCTTCGGCGCTTTTTGTAATGCCGGGAAGCATAACCGCCGCAAATTCATAAGGCGGATAAAATTGCGGATTTAACATATTTATCGCCAAAATCATATCGTTTAGCCATTGTCCGTTGTTGTCGCCTATCATATTTTCGCCTGTGTAAAGAACCGTTTTTATCCACAAATAATTTGAAAAAACAGTTTCAAATCCCAACAAAAAAGGAATAATATCGGGCGAAGAAATTACCGCCGTTACTCGTTCTCTAATCCAAAAATCCTTTGATTTTTCCGCGTTTAACGGCTTGGACGAAATTAGCGTTCCCACCCACAAAATTACAATAATTACGACGGTTATTATTCTTTTTTTGCTCACGATAAATCCTTCTTTTCAAACGCCAAACTTGCCAAACTCAAAGCGATTGCGATAAACAAAATTCCGTACGCAATAGCCGCCAAAACGTATTGCGTACTTATCGGATTTCCCAGCACGACAGCCGCTCGAATGTTAAAAAATTCCAAGTTTGGCATAATCAAATTGAAAGCGTACAAAAACGGAGCAAGCCACGCTTTTTCTTCCAAATCGCCGATTCCTACCAAATCGTTAAAATGCCCGATAATGTAAAATCCTATTGTGAAAATCGCCGCAAGAGTAGGCGACGAAAGCACCGAAAAAAGCAAAGAAAACGCTAAAATTACTCCGAGTTCCGTAATAAGTAAAGCGAGCGCCTTTATATGTATCGTCGTAATTTCGCCTTCCGAAGCCACAAGCGAAATTCCAAAAACTATCGACATAATAAGAAAGTTCAAAAAAAGCGTCGCGAATACGCCGAAAAATTTTCCCCAAATTATATTTGCTCTATAAATGGGTTTTGTGGCGGTCAAATAAATTGTTTTTCCGCTTATTTCTTTGCCCAAAAGCGAACTTCCTATAAAAACCGCCAAAAGTAATCCGCTTAAAGACATCGCCGCAAGTCCGAAATCGTTCATAACCTGCACTCTCGCAAAAACCGACCATTCCCCGAAACTCACTGACAAAACGATAATTATTCCCACGAAAAGCAGAATATTATAGAGAACTTTATTGCGAATCGTTTCGCGAAAAGTATTGCTTGCTATGGTAAAAATTATATCCATTCTTCTTCTCCTTTCGTATGTTTGGCATATAGAATTTCTTCGAGAGAAAGCGGGTTTTCGGCGTTTTCATTCGCGGATTTTACAATTTCTTCGACCGTTCCTTGCAGTCGCAATTTTCCTTTCGACAAAACTACTATTTTATCGCAAAGCGTTTCAATATCGTCGACAATATGCGTGGAAAAAAATATTGTTGTTCCCTGTTCCGCGAGGTCTTTAAATAATTCTCTGAAAAGTCGTCTGCCAAGCGGATCCATCCCGCTCATTGGCTCGTCCATTATTATGAGTTTCGGATTTCCTATAAGCGCTTGAGCCATATTTAGTCGCTGCTGCATTCCCTTTGAAAACGATTTTACGCGCGCACTTGCGTGTTGTCGCATTTCTACCGCGTCCAAAACGCGCCTGATTTCGTAATCAATTTCTTTTTTATAAAATTGTCTGAGATTGCAAATAAATTTCAGCGTTTCGTAAGCGCTTAAATGTTCGTAAAAATACGGCTGTTCCGACACGAACGCGACTTCTTCGCGGGCAAGCGGATTATTTGCGGGCATTCCCATAAGCGAAACGGTTCCTTTTGTCGGTTTTACGAGTCCCAAAATCATTTTTATGGAAGTCGTTTTTCCCGCGCCGTTTGGTCCTATAAATCCTGTAATCGCCCCGCTTTCGACTTCAAAAGACAAATCGCTGACTGCGGTTTTTGCCTTTTTTTCCAACGCTTCGTTGAATATTTTCGTTACATTTTTTACTTCAATTACTTTTTGCGTCATTTTTTTTACCTCCGAACAATACGAAAATACGTTTTGTACAAGTTTAGCAAATAAAATATAATTTGTACAAGTAAAAAATTAGTATTTTGTGAATTTTAAGGTAAATTTTGGTTTCCTTTCTACATAAATAAATCGTCGTGCGAACCCGTTCGTTGCAAAATCAGTTGATTACCGAAAATTCTATAAATTAAAAGCCAATCGGGTTTCCAAGTAATATGAAGTTCGCGATATTGTTTCCATTCGCCTGAAAGTTGATGGTCTTTGTATTTCGGCGGAATCGGTTTTTGTTCGGCGAGTAATATTATCGCTTTTTTTAATTCATCCATATTTCTGCGTTTTTTATTCAAGTAGTCAATATCTTTTTCAAATTTTTCGGTCGGTTTTATTTCCAGCATAAACTATATTCCAAGATGGTTAAATAATTCGTCGGTTGTTTTAAATCCGCTTTTTTTGCCGTCGCGAATATAATCTTCCGTCCATTTGAACGACGAAAGCGTTTCATCGTTTGGAATGTTGCCGTTTTCTTTAAGTTTTTTATCAACTCTGAACGTTACTGAAATCGTATTGCTCATTTTATACTCCTTTACATAAAAGCACATAATTTGTATTGCAAATATAATACGTTTTGTACAAGTTTAGCAAATAAAATATAATTTGTACAAGTAAAAAATTAGTATTTTGAAAAAAAATCTCATTTCTTTATGAACATAATAGTATTTTCCCGATACCACAACACGAGCAACGTTGGAATTTTCCAACGGTTCGCACCACACAAGATGCAAGCAGCCGTTCCGGTTGTTCTGCTATCTTCTTGTGTGATGTGTGAAACATAAAATAATCTTGTGTTGTGGTAAACGTATGATTATGGGCAGAGCAACCCTTTTCGACTTTACCGCAGGCAAAATCTCCTTATAACTCATAAGTTTTAATTTTTGGCATTAACAATAACGTTTTTGCATAATTTTTTATTTGGAGGTTGTTTTATGAAAAAACCTATTTTTGTCGCCATTTTGGCGTGTATCGTATTGTTTGTCGCGGGATGCGGCTTTTTTGACGACAACGATGACGACGGCGGATGGTATGGCAACGGTTCCGCAGGAAATTACAACATCGGCACGGTAGCGCAACTTATACAACTTGCCGAAATAGTTAATGGAACGTATAAGTCCGGCGACATCACTCTTCCAGCCGATGATTTTAAGGATAAAACCGTTACTCTCACCGCCGATATAAATCTAAATAATCAAGAATGGAAAATGATTGGTGCATCGAATCGTACTTTTAACGGAACTTTCGACGGCGACAATAAAACTATTTCCAATCTAAATAGTACTAAATACAGCAAAAGGTTTTTTTACAAAATAGGCGAACACGGCACAGTAAAAAATATAGTTTTTACCGATTTAAATATTAGTAGTTCTTCTGAATCCGTAGGAGGTTTGATAAATGAAAACAGAGGTAAGATTCAAAATATCAGTATTATTGACGGTACCGTCAGCGTTAATGATAACGGTAGCGCAGGAGGAATAGTCAGGTACAATTATGACTACGGCATAGTGGAAAATTGTAATTTTTCCGGCAGTGTTTCTGCTTATTATGGCGCCGGTGGAATAGCGATATCTAACTCTGCTAATGGCATAATACGAAATTGCTATGTTACCGGCGCTGTTACTACGAGAGGTAATAGTGGTACAGGCGGGATTGTTGGTAGTAACTCCGGTACTGTGAAAAATTGTTATACTACTTGTAGCGTTACGGGCGGCACTTTTTTAGGTTATGAAATCGGCGGTATCGTCGGTATTAATATTGGTACGGTCGAAAATTGCTACACCACCGGCAACATTAGTGGAACATACAGAATAGGCGGCATTGTAGGTATTGGCGAAAGTGCTATGAGAGTTGGTACGGTAAAAAATTGTTATGCAACCGGTAATGTTACAGGAGATTCTAATCTCGGAGGTATAACGGGTGCTTACGGAACGGTACAAAATTGTGTTGCTCTAAACTCGTCAATAACATCAACGAAAACTAGTAGTTCCATTGGACGTATTTCCTCTTACAATAATACATTAAATAGTTATGCATCAAACGGGATGGTTACTAAAACGCTAAATAGCAATATTACTGCTAAATCGGATGCAAATGGTATTCACGGCGCGGATGTTGAATCGTCGAATTATAACAGTCAAGAATGGTGGACAACCGCAAGCAACTGGGATTCCGAATCTTTGTGGGATTTCACAAACGTTTGGGAATGTGACAATACTATAAATTTGCCTAAATTGAGGTAAATTTATTGAATTTAAAAAATTTTTGCGGGTTTGGAAAATTGGGAGTAAAAAGATAGAAAATTAAGCGTTATGTCGCAAATAAAAAAGGACTGTTCGTTTTTGAGCAGTCCTTTTTTTGATAAAACTGAGAAAATATCGGTAACCTAAATCAATTTACAAAATTAGGTTTATGAAACGCTCGGACATATAACCTTGTTATAAAAATACCCATAATTATTAAGGTTCAATCCTAGTTAAGTAAAAAAACGAGTACTTAAATTTACTCATTTATTTACCCGTTTTCTCATAAAATACAATACGCCATTTATAAAATGTATA
>WRFX01000014.1 GCA_009787445.1 Chitinivibrionia bacterium
GGGGTAAAATTCGTTTTCATTTGCGGTACTCCTTAACTTATATTTTTGTTGCTAAAATCATACGCACAATAATATACGTTTTCCTTTTCAATTTGCGCAAGGATATTTGTAAAATATTCAACATTTTTTCAAATATTTATGTATATCTACAAACGCCCACCGTAAATATATTATTTTACGGATATGAAAAAATCATTATTTTTTATTATTGCGACTATTCACGTAGAGCCGCTTAATCGGAAGTGAAAAGTTAAAAGGAAAATGGGGGTGTTTATGAAAAAATTAGTTTTTTCAGTATTTGCGATGTGCGTTATGTTTTTTGCAGGGTGCGGCGACGACGATACTGAAATTGAAAACGGAACAGAACGTCATCCGTTCGTTATCAATACGGCGGCGCAGTTGTTGCAGTTGGCGGAGGAAGTAAACGGCGGAGATAAAAAAGAGGGCGTGTATTACAAATTAGGCGGCGATATTGACCTTTCGCAATACGACGAGAATTATAACGACGGCAAGGGATGGCAACCTATATGGGATTTCAGGGGCGTGTTTGACGGCAAAGGCAAAAAAATAAGAGGACTGTATATAAANAACTCTGCCGACGGATGCGGACTTTTNGGCGCGGTACAAAACGGCAAGGTAAAAAATCTGGGACTTGAAGACGTAAATATCAAAGGAAGTTGGTATGTCGGCGCCGTCGTCGGATGGCTTGCGGGGATATATAGCGGCGACAATATAGTTGAAAATTGTTATTCAACGGGAAAAATAAGCGGCTTTGACTATGTCGGCGGAGTGGTCGGACGGGTTCAGACCGGCAGAGTTAAAAACTGTTATTCCACTTGTGAAGTTAGCGGTAGCGTACGCAGCGGCGGCGTAGTAGGAACGATTACCGGCGGCAGAATTGTAAATTGTTATTCGACAGGCGTTGTGAACGGCGGCAATAATTCCGTAGGAGGTATTGTAGACGTTCTTGGCGGCAACTCCAGTATGAGTAGATGCGCCGCGCTTAATCCAAGCGTAAGCGGCGATGAAAACGTCGGACGCGTAGCGGGAGTTACGCTCAGCTCGCTTTCGGGGAATATAGCGTGGAATGGAATGGAAGTTATCGTCGTTACTTCTCCAAAAGAAGATGTCGGTAATACCGGATGGCATATTGACGGGCAAGGTATGGATAAAGCGGAAATTTCCGCGCCGGGATTTTTCAAAAACCTTTTTACATTTGACGAAGGAGAGAAAGACCCGTGGACTTATGACAATACGGGTAAACTTCCCGGATTGTTTGGAAAAGTATGCGAATGGGAAATGTTTAACTACAATGATTTTTTTTAACTACTAACGACCGTAAATATATTATTTTATGGATATGAAAAAAAATTCGATATGACCGCGACAATTCACGTAGAGCCGCTTAATCGGGAAAAATAAAGTTAAATTTTTCTTTATATATTTAATTTCCTAACGCTTTGTAAATTTGAATTTGATTACTTTGTCAAACTCTCGCAACTCCCTGCAAAACAACGACTTATGCGGGGGTGGTAAAATTAGTTTTCATTTGCTATCTCCTTGTTTCAGTATTTCAATCTCTAATTCTTTCTTATTAAAAGTTTCAATTAAAAAAAGTTCGTTAGCCAAAGATAGAACAAATTCATATTGTTTGTACGCCCAATGTATTTCAGACGCCCAATTCTTAATAAAGTTGTGTTCGTCGCAAATACAATCAGGCATTACAAAACTGCCGTTTCTTTTGTCCAAAAACGCAGACAACGCCGCGTCCGAAGAATCGCGCTTATCATTTATGAATGTCCGTAATACGGTTAAACCTATACAAATAGCCATCGCCTCTCTTTCGAGCGATTGTTCTGCGGTTTTGAAAGACATCATAGCGGCAATCATAAAACACGCCGAACATTTGTGTCTATCTAACGGCGCGGTCGTATCTTCCATAAAATTAGATTTTACGTAGTAGTTTATTTCTCTGTATGTTGAAAAAAATTTTTGCTTGTACGCGTCAAGCATACCACACCATCTATCTGAATGTTTGCTTCCGCTTGCGATTATTGCTTCTTTAATACTACTAAAAAGGGCATTAAACGTTTTCTCTTTTGCCATTTGTTGTTCTCCACGAAGCGTCAAGAAGTATGTCTATATTAGAAACCGAGAATTTGCCGCCATTTCGCTCGACTACCTCGTCTAATCGAACGTCCCCGTTACGGAATTTGTAAGCGTTTCCATTTGCCTCTTTTATATTTTCTCTTAAATCCGTCATCAAAGTTATCCTCTTTGAAAAAAGGTTGAAAAGTATTCAGCGATAATATAATATACTTGACAAGCGAAAGTCAAGTATATTTTGAAAAATATTCAAATTTTTTTTCAAATATTTATATATATCTACAAACGCCCACCGTAAATATATTATTTTACGGATATGAAAAAAACATTTTTTATTATTGCGGCGTTTTGCCTGCTCGTTGTCGGTTGCGGCGAAAAAGAAACCGACGACGGCGCATACGGCTTTGAACGCATAGTTCCCGACACAAACTGGTATAGGTTTGCGGGCAACGATTACACAATAAGCACAATGGAAGAATTAGTCGGCTTGTCGGTATTGGTCGAAAAAGGTCGCAATATGGTCGGCAAAACTATAAAACTCGGCGCAAATATTACTCTCGCGGTCAAAGATAAAAGCGGCGACAAACGATACGATTGGCAACCGATAGGAAGCCGCCAAATAGACGGGCATCGTCCTTTCAAAGGAACGTTTGACGGAAACGGTTTTACAATAAGCAATGTTTATGTAAATACGAACACTATGTTAGACGCGGGACTTTTCGGCTGGATAGAAGGCGCGACAATAAAAAATCTTGGAGTAACAAATTTATACGTCGGCGGACAAAACAACGTAGGCGGATTAGTCGGCTTGAGCAGATTAAGCGAAATTAGAAACTGCTACACAACAGGAAAAGTAGAAGGCAAAAACGACTATGTTGGCGGATTAGTCGGATATAACGACGGCGGCAAAATATACGATTCATACTCAAAATGTAGCGTATCGGGCAACGATTACGTCGGCGGATTTGCGGGAGTAAGTTTGGGGCATCAATCGGCTATAAATCACTGCTATTCCACTGGGGCAACTTCGGGGAAAACGCAAAAACTTGGCGGCTTCGTCGGCGGAAACGACGGTGGCAGTCCAATAGTAAATTGCTATTACAACAAAGAAACGAGCGGCAGACAGGATTCGACAAAAGGCGCGCCAAAAACGACCGCCGATATGAAAAAACAACCCACTTATTTGGACTGGAATTTTGGCGGCGTTTGGGCAATAAATTCCTCTACAAACGACGGTTATCCGTATTTGAATACGGACGCGGGAGTCGTTTCGCAACAATTCACCGTAACTTTCAGTTCGCAGGGCGGAACCGCTTGTTCTCCAATAACTACGACGAGTGGAATCGCCATAACTCTTCCTTTAACTACTCGCGAAGGTTACACTTTTGACGGCTGGTACAGCGCGGCTTCGGGCGGAACGTTTTTCGGCAAAAACGGAGTCAGATACACGGTTACGGGAAACGTAACTATGTATGCGCATTGGACACCAATTTCTCAACAATTCACAATCACTTTTGATTCGCAGGGCGGAAGCGACTGCTTTCCAATATTGGCGACGAGCGGCACAAGCATAATTCTTCCTGCCACAACTCGCATTGGCTTCGTTTTTTTTGATGGCTGGTACAGCGCGGCTTCGGGCGGAACGTTTTTCGGAAATGCGGGAGATAGTTACGTCGTTACACAAAATTTAACTATGTATGCGCGTTGGACTCAAAATCCTCAAAATTGCGAACCGCCTTCCGCGCCGACAAACGTTACGGTTTCAGCAGATACTACCTACAATTATATTAAGTGGAATCCGTCGAGCAATGCCGATTCTTACGAAGTTTATCGCGCCGATAGCGAAAACGACGTTTATAGGCAACTCGCAAATATACCCGCGACAACGACGTTTTGGGAAGACAGAGCAATCGGAGTCACCGATACATCTTGGTATAAAATAAGCGCGGTAAATGAATGTGGAGAAGGCGAATTTTCCGTTCCTGCCAGAGCGGAATAGTAAAAATAAATTGGTAAAAGTAAAATTTTGCCAATTTTTACAAATTTTTTGTATCAAACGCGAAAGCGAGATACTCTAAATGAAAAAAGGAATTTATGTTTTAACAATAAACTGTATTAAGGAGTTCTTATGAAAGGTTTTAAAAGTTCGGTTGAAGTATTGGGAGTGGCGGCGGTCGGCTGCCTAATGACCGCGACGAACGTAAACGCCGACCAGTGCGCGTTTATTTCGCCGAAACAGGCGGAAAAAGCGTTTGAAGTTCTTACAAAACGCAAAACTATTGTAGATTTTTGCGAGCCGTGCGGCGACAAAATTCCGGGCGCGCCGTATACCGTAAATACGGTAGAAGTAAATCCGCAGGACGAATTTCGCGAAATTTTGGTAAATGGAAAATCCATTGACCTTGCGTATACGTTTGTAAGAACGTCGGCGAATACGTATGAAAACATTGCCTTGTTGGTCGGTTGTCCCGCAAGCGACGTATCGCGAACCATAACGGTAGACGACAAAGCGACTTCGGCATTTGCAACGCAAGAGGCAAGAATAACGGCGGAAGAAGCGGCGGCAAATCAGGCGGCTGAAGCGGCAAGAATTTCGGCAGAAACGCAAGCGGCGTTTATGGCGGCGCAAGCGGCGTTGTCGGCGGCTTTTGCGGCAAACGAAAAAGCAACTGACCTCGACGCGGACGGATATTATAATCGCGGTATGTCGCATTATAACCAAAAAAATTACGACAAAGCGATAGCGGATTTTTCGGATGCGATAAAACTTCATCCGAAAGCCGCCGAATATTATCGATGGAGAGGATTTGCCTACGACGAACTTGCTCAATACGACAAAACCATCGCCGATTATACGGAAGTTATAAGATTAGAGCCGAAACTCGCTATGAATTATTTTAACAGAGGACTTGCGTACAACAAAAAAGAGGATTTTTCGAGCGCGGTATCGGATTTCACAAAAGCGCTTAAATTAACTCCCGACGACGCGGATTATCTTTTTAACAGAGCAATCGCTTACGGAAACAACGGCGAATACGAATTAGCCATTGCCGATATGGAAATTGCAAAAACAAAATTCCCACAAGAATTTAACGCTCCCGACAGTTTGCTTACCGTTTATAGAGAGGCGCTTGCGACTCCGCATAAACGCGGCAGACCGGTAGTCGCATACGCCGCGGCTAAAAAAAGCGCACTTTCTTACGAATACGAAGCGTCGGGACAGCGGTCTGGCACGGTGTATTTTTATCGCGAAGGCAATAAAATAAACGACGGTGTTTTGCGCGTGTTCGATTCGCATAAAAATCTCGTGAAAAGAGTAACCGTAAGCGACAGGGGACAAGGCGGACAAAACAAACGCAATGTCGGTTCGTGGGATATTACAAATCTTCACGGAAAACCCGTTAGACCGGGAACTTATTCGGTTTCGGGAACGGTTTCCACGCGAGACGGAAGAAACGAAGAAGTATCGCTGACTGTGGAACTTCGTTAATAAATTTTTACAAAAAAAACAAAAAAATAGGAGAAAGATAAGCGTTATTCTTCTCCTATTTTTATTTTCATTTTCTAAAAAACGCATAAATTTACAATATTCGGCAATAATTTCCCACAAAAAACCGCAAAACAAAAAAAATTCCTTCACAAAACTTAAAATTTCGCACAAAAACAAAATTTGGCATAATAATTGCAAGTAAAAACTGTAATTAACTGTAAAAAAAATTTTGGAGAAGGGAACTTCATTATGATAAGACAGACAGAAAACGCGAAAAACGGATTTTTTGAATCGGTCGCAGACGCAAGAAGCGCAAACGCGCTCAAAGGCAAAACTGCCGAAACGACAAGCGCAAACGAAAAAGAAAATTTCAAAGAAACGTTTAATTCCATAACAAACGCGGAAACAAAAACGCAGGAAAACGGCGCGGCAAAATCGTTTGAACAAAAAATTGCGAAATATATTCCGACGACAAAAACGGAAGTCGAAGGAATTGTAGACGCGCAAGCGGCAAAATTTGCAGTAGAAGTTGAAAACGTAAATTCTTCGGTCGTCGAAACGAATTTGATAAACGCGCAGGATTTCGGTTTCGATATGAAAATGAACGCGGTAGAAAACATAGAAGAAGTTTTGCGCTCTGTAAGCGAACTTTTGAATTTGGACATAGACACGAATTTGCCGATGGTAAATTTTGACGTAGAAGAAATGCCGCGAGAAGTTATTGAACAACTTGCCGAATTGCTTGTAATATTTAAGGACATAAGCGACGCGTTTTTGGAAACGGGAATAAAAAACGAAAATCTTGAAAATCGCGGAAACGTATATAATCCCGAACAGGCGATTGCGACGGGGCAATATTTACAACAGGAAACTTTGAAATTGGAATTGAGTTTTGCGGAATTGGGAATTACGGAAGAAGTCGCGCAAGAGGCGATGAAAATAAGTCCAAAAATTGAAGCGAATACGGGTTTGCACTTTGCGGCGGATTTGGAAAAGAAAACTCCCGCGCAACAAATTTTACCGAAAAGTTTGGAAAGTATTTTGTCGCAGGAAAACGTTAAAAGCGAAACGGGCGAAATTAAAAACGTTGTGGAACGTCTTAAAGAAGCGATGAGTACGGTACAAAATTCAAGCGCAAAAGTAGAAACTGAAAATGCGGAAAATACAAATACGATAAATAAAGCAAACGAAAACGCAGTAAAAGCGCCCGTAATCGACGCGCTTAACGGACTTAAAAAAGAAATTGCGAAAGAGGTTAAATCGGAAATTAAAAGCGAAATTAAAGAAACGCCTAAAACGGAAATTAAAGAAGCGAAAATTGCTGTTGAAACAACTGAAAACAAAGAAGTCGCGAAAGAAAAAGCCGAAAAAGCCGAAATTAAAACCGAAGTAAAAGTTAATGTTGAAAACAAGGAAATCGCAAAAGAAAAATCGGTAAACGCCGAAATTAAAACGGAAAAAGAAGTCGCAAAAGAAGCGGCAAACGAAATCGCAAAAGAAAGCGCAAAGAAATCGGAGATTAAAGAAACGGGCAAAGCGAAAGCGAAAACCGAAGCGAAAACGGAAGTAAAATCCGAAACGAAAGTAGAGGTTAAAAGCGAAACAAAAACCGAAATTAAAACCGAAGTTAAGACAGCAACGAAAACCGAAACGAAAGTAGAAGTTAAAACGGAAACAAAATCGGAAACAAAAACAGCGGCAAATACGGTAGCGAAAACGGAAATTAAAACGGAAGTAAAATCGACGTCTACGCTTGAAAACAGCGAAACAATGGCGAAAACAAAAACGGAAACAAAAGTTAGCGCGGAAGTTAAAAGCGACGTAAAATCTGCGGAAGTTCCAGAAACGAAAGCAAGCGCAAAAAAACATTATGCGAAAAACGAAGCGCAAGCGCAGGCAAAAGCAAACGACGTTTTGAACAACGAATTCGTTTCGCCGATAAAGGATTCCATAATTCGCTCGACGGAGGCAAACATCGCCTCGCCGATTGCTTTGGACGGCGTTTCTATAGAAGCGAGCAAATTTAGCGACGCAAGCGAAATTCAGTCCGTTTCTCCGAGATTTATAAAACTTTTTGAAAAGGAAATAATAGAGCAAGTTCAAAAAACGATATTGAGTACGGCGAATAAAAACGGCTCGCATCAAATTTCGCTTACGCTTAATCCCGAAAAATTGGGCGAAGTAAAACTTACGATTCAAGTCGACGGAAACGTCGTTTCGGCAAAGATAAACGTTGAAAATTTGCAGGTAAAAAACATTATAGAACAGAATTTGCAACAACTCAAAGAAGCGCTTGACAAGCAAAATTTATCAGCCGGCTCTTTGGACGTAAACGTCGGCGAAAACGAGGCGCGGGATTTGCAGGAAAAACTGCACAATGCAAAAATTCGCGCACAAAACAAAACGGGTTTCAACGGCGAAGAAGGCGTAATGACGGACGAATCGCAGTTTGAATTGGGCGTCGATACGGGAAGAAGATACGGAACAAATTCGTTTGAATTTTTTGCGTAAAAATTTAGAAAAAATTAAAAACAAGGAGGTAAAAAATGGCTTTAACATCAACAATCGACTCGCTGAAAAAAAACTACGAACCGTATTCGGTTACGGCGGGAGTCGGCGAAGACGGACTATATACGACCAAAATAACGGGCGACCGCGAAGGCGGACTTTTTAAGCAGCAGGAAGGTATGGGGAAAATGGATTTTCTGAAACTTTTGACGACTCAACTGCAATATCAAGACCCGCTTTCGCCTATGGAAAACACGGAATTTGTGGCGCAACTCGCGCAGTTTTCGCAACTCGAAAGCGCGACTTCTATGGAATCGGCAATGCAGGAAATGTCCAAAACGTTTAACGATTCTATGGATTTGCAGACGATAAATTCTTTATCCACGACAAACGCGGCTTCCGTCGCTTTGGTAGGAAAAGAAGTACGTCTTCGCGAAAATACGTTTGACCATTATTCCAACGCCGAACCGAGAACGTTTAAGGCGCATTTGGGAGAACATCCAAGCGCGATTGTAAGCATAGTAGACGGCGACGGAGTAGTAATAAAGTCGATAAAACTTGAAGGCAAAGACGATACAAACGCGGTAGAATTTACTTGGGACGGAAAAAACGACAAAGGCGAAAAAATGCCGACGGATAAATACAATCTTATCATACAGGGACAGGAAAACGACACGTCGCTTTATTGTTTTGTAGAAGATTTCGTTACGGGAATAAGATACGACGCAAACGGAAAAACATTCGTGCGCGTTTCGGGAAAAGAACTTCCCGTCGGAGACCTTTTGGAAGTAAAACATCCGTCGGCTACAAGCGGCGACGCATATTCGGATTTGTCTATGGGACAGGCGCTTTCTCTCATCGGTTACGACGTAAAATTAGGCGGCATAGAAAAGGTAACATATACGCCGAAACCAAACGACCAGATATTATTTGATTTGGATTTGGGCGGAATGCAGACGGCTAAACTTCTTATAAAAGACAAAAACGGAGTAGTGCAGGAAACGATAGAAGTCAATAAAAGCGGCAGAATTGAAATAGACAAAAGAAGTTACAACTCCTCCGACGTTTATACTATTGAAATAGACAAACAGCACAACGCAAACGCCTATTTCTACAAGAGCGGAACAATAGACGGCGTAACAAAAAGCAACGGCGGAATTCCGATGTTAAACGTCGGCGGGGAACTTATAAACGCTTCGAGAATTATGGAATTGAGCGCGCCGAAACCCAAACAGGAAGCGGCGTAAAAGTTAAAACGGTTTTTAGTAAAAAAATTAAAAAAATTAAAAAAAAGGAGGATTTTATGTTCTATTGTTTGATTGAAGGAGGTTAATTGTGAACGTCGGGAAGGTCGGCGAAGAAAACGTAGCGGGAATTTCGCGCGACATACACGTAAAAGTTCAGCAATATCGGGGAACAGGGATAAGTTTCGGCGATTTGTTGAAAGAAAAAGTTGTCCCGCAGGAGTTAAAATTCTCCGCGCACGCGGAAAACAGAATAAAGAGCAGGGGAATTGAAATAAACAAGGAATTGAAGCAAAAAATAAACGACGCTGTCGCAAACGTTGCTTCTAAGGGCGGAAAGGACGCTTTGATATTTACCGATAACTCCGCGTTTATCGTAAATGTTAAAAGCAAGACGGTTGTTACCGCAATAGACAAAGAAAGTTTTAAGGAAAACGTTTTTACAAACATTGACTCCGCTGCAATAATTTAATGTCGGACCGTGAAACGAAGTTTCGGGGACATTCGAAAAAAAAGATTGACTGATTTTTTTTCATTGCGGCGAAAAAAGAAAGAAGGATTATTATGATACGGTCACTTTACACGGGTATTAACGGGATGAGAAATCACCAGTTGAAAATGGACGTTACGTCCCACAACATCGCAAACGTAAATACGCAGGCGTATAAATCTCAAAGAGTTGTGCTTAAAGAAGGATTTACGCAAATGCTGCGGGGAGCGACCCGTCCCGCAGGAAACGCAGGCGCGGGCGGAACGAATCCGCTGCAAATAGGACTTGGAATGTCCGTCGGTTCAATAGACAATATTATGGACCAAGGAGCATTGCAAACTACGGGACAGATTACGGACTTGTCCATAGAAGGAAGAGGATTTTTCGCGTTTTCTAACGGACGCGGCGGAAGATTTTACGGCAGAAACGGCGCGTTGCAGTTAAACGCAAACGGATATTTGGTATCGGGAAGCAACGGATGGTTCTTGCAAGGACTTACGGCAGACGTCGAAGGAAAAATACCGCACAACGCGACAATCGGAGCAATACAAATTCCTTGGGGAGAAAAAGCGCCGCCGAAAGCGACTCAAAACATCGAATACGTTTGTAACCTCGACGCCGACGGCGGCGGTCGCGGAACTTGGGTCAACACGCAAGCGTGGCTTAAATACGGAGTAGGAAACGACCTTCTTACCGGACTTTACGACGAAAACGGAAATTCGTTTAACATACAGGAAATGGACATACTTAGCGTTACTTTTAAAGATTCCGGCGGTGTCGAGCATATTGTGGATTTTTCCGTAAGAAGCGAAAATCTCACTGGCGACCCGCTTATCGTTCACGACCTTGACAGTTTGGCGGGCGCTATTAAGTACGCTTTGAACTCCAACGGCGAACCCGCAGAGGTAGCGGTCGGTGGCGACGGACGAATCTATATAAATGACGTAACAGGCACTCCGACAAACCTTTTTGTAAACAATACTACGAGACCTACGTCGGACGGTTATGTATCAAACGCCTTTCAGTGGATTGGACCTCTTACAGGTAGTACGCCAACGGGTATTCCCGCGCACGGAAAAACGCTTGGCGCGGTAACGGAAGCCACAGAGTTGAAAGACATCCTTGATTCTCGCGGACGCGCGCTTAATTTGGAAAACGGCGACCCGATAAAAATATCGGGAACTATCGGCGACCTTCCTTTGGGAGCGGATACGGGTCTTATTTACTCCGACGGCGAACCCGGAAGTCCCGGACCCGCCACTACAATGAAAATGCTTATGGACCACATTCAAACTATGCTTCGCTTGCCCGATGAAGTTCCAAATACCGACGGCTCAAAAATACCTTCCATAGAAATAAACACAGCCGCCGCCGGCGATACTCGCGCTCCTGTGGGAAGTTTGATAATTCGCGGACAATTAGGCGACGCTTTTGCAATTAGCGGTTTGGGCATTATTGCAGGAAACAGCAATAACAACCAGATAAACCCGTCTAACTTTAACGCCAACGCGATAGATACGCCAATTCAGCACGCAAGAGACACGCTTGTTCGCTCGACCGCAATAGAAGTTTTTGACGAATCGGGTTCGGCTCATACGGTCGTGATGACATTTACGCATTCGGGAAAACCGGGCGAATGGCTTTGGGAGTTAAGCACCAAAGACGGCGAATGGATAGTCAGCGGAAATCGCGGAAAAGTTACTTTCTCGGAAGACGGAAGCCCCGCTTCTTGGATATTCGACGACGATACTACGTCCTTTATATTCAATCCGCGAAACGGTTCCGCCAACGTCGATTTGAGATTGAGAGTAGGCGAAAACGGTTTGTTTACGGGAATAACGCAGTTCCAATCGCCTACGACTACCGCCGCAAGTCATCAGGACGGTTATCCTATGGGCAAATTGTCGGAACTTTCTATTTCGGAAGACGGCGAAATTAGCGGAATTTACACGAACGGCGTATCGAAAATGATAGCGAAAGTGCTTTTGGCGGAATTTAACAATCCGGCGGGACTTTTGAGAATCGGCGACAGTATGTGGGCAGAATCGAACAATTCCGGCGAAGGAACGCTTTTTGCGCCGGGCGAAGGAACGAGTTCTACGATAAAACCGGGGGCAATAGAAATGTCCAACGTTGATTTGGCGACCGAATTTACCGATTTGATAACGACCCAGCGCGGTTATCAGGCAAACGCGAGAGTAATATCGACTTCAGACCAGTTGTTGCAAGAACTCGTACAATTAGTCAGATAGCGTAAATAAATAATTCGCGGCGCAAATTACATAAAAATTCCTGAATTATGCGCCGCGAATTATTTTTATTCCCCCTTTTTTTATTGGCAAAAATTATATTTTTATGCAAATTGTCGCAAAGGAACTTTTATTATGATAAATTTAGAAACGTTGCGAGGGAAACCGTTTATACTGAACGCCGACTTAATAGAAGCGGTAGAAGCGACTCCCGATACGCATATACGACTCTATACGGGAAGTTATTATATAGTAAAAAACAGTGTTGACGAAGTAGTTCAAAAGGCGCTTGAATACAGAAAATTCTGCGGCGGAACGTTAAGAGTAGTCAACAAAAAAAGTGAGGAAGAAGAAAAATGGTAACAGCGATTGCTATGGGCGTAATGTTTACGATGGTCTTAATGGCTATGTCGGATTCTTTTGCAAATATGCAAAACCTTATGGCTTTTATAGACATACCGTCGGCGCAAATTGTGATATTTTCGACTATCGCGGGAGGATTTGCGTCATATCCGCTAAAAAGAATGATGGGATTGCCCAGCGTTATTATGAAAATATTAGCCGCCGACAAAGGAGACCCCACCGCGACCATAAAACTTCTTGTGGAATTTGCGGAAAAAGCGCGTAAAGAAGGCATTTTGGCTTTGGAAGGAAACGTCGCAAGAGTTACGGACGATTTTCTTAAAAGGGGCATTCAACTTGCGGTTGACGGCACTGACCCCGGACTTATACGCGATATTCTTAAAACCGATATTTCGGGAATCGAAAGCAGGCACGAAGAAAACGCAAGTTTACTCGAATATCTGGCGGCTCTCGCTCCCGCTATGGGAATGATAGGAACGTTTGTGGGACTCGTTTTGATGTTAGGACAAATGTCGGATATTTCAACTTTGGGACCCAATATGGCTATCGCCGTTCTTACGTCCGTGTATGGCGCGCTTATGGCAAACTGTTTGTTTAATCCTATGGCGAGGATACTGAAAGCGAAATCTAAAGGAGAAATACTTATTAAAAATATTATGGTGGAAGGAATAATGTCCATACAAGCGGGAGACAACCCAAGAATCGTCGAACAAAAACTCGCCGCGTGTCTTGACCCTATGAGCAGAATAAAAGCGATAAAGAAGAGATAGGAGAAAAATATGGCTGACGAGAAAAAAAAGGAAAAGGAAGAGGTAAAAGAAGAGGTAAAATGCCCTCCCTGCGAACAAAAAATTCCCGAATGGATGACTTCGTATTCCGATTTGATGTCGCTTTTGATGTGCTTTTTTGTGATGTTGTTCGCCTTGATGACGCCCGACGCTAAAAAATTTGAAATGGCAGCAGCGTCTTTTCAGGCGGCGTTTAACGGCGTTTTGACAAGTTTGCCCACCGTTGCCATTCATCAGCAAGTGCTTACTCCGCGACTCGGCGGCGACGCGCAAAACAAAAGAATAGCCGCCGACGCCGCGACAAAAATAAAAGAAGTCGTGAAAAAAGAAAACGAAGAAGAAGCGGTAAAAGTACAAGTTACCGACACGGGAATCGCCATAAGAATATCCGACAGAGTAAGTTTCGACCCGGGAAGCGACAGATTAAAACCCGAATTTAACGCAGTTTTACAAAGCGTTATGAAAATAATAAACGAAACGCCCAGCCGCGAAATTCGCGTGGAAGGACATACCGACAACGTGCCTATCGCTTCGTCAAAATTTCCGTCCAACTGGGAATTATCTGCCTCTCGCGCGGTCGCGGTCGTAAGAAGTATGACGCAAGACGGCGCAGACCCGAAAAAACTTTCAGCGGTAGGATACGGCGAGTTTCGTCCTATTGTTTCTAACGATACGGAACAGGGAAGAAGAGAAAACAGACGCATAGAAATTTTTGTGGAATATCTTGAAAAAGTAGAAAAGTAGATTGAAAAAGTATATTTTGGCATAGTTTTTGAATATAAATTACGTAATAAAAATTCAAGGAGGAAAAAATGGCTGACGAAAAAGGCGAAAAAGAAGACGGCGCAAAAGAAGAACCCGAAGCGAAAGCGGGACCGAACATCGTTTTAATTATAGCCGCGCTTTTAGTGGTGCAAGTGTTGCTTGTAGGCGGGGGAATTTTTTTGGTGAGTCAAATGGCAAACAAGGACGACGCCCCCAAACAGAGCGTACTTCCCGAACCCGTACAGGCGGGAGGAATAGACATCGCAAACGAAGTCGTTTACGGCACTAAATTTACGGACGTTACCGTAAATATCGTAGGTTCCGACGGTCGTTTTCTGCTCGTAACTTTGGCTATCGCATACGACGGCAAAAGTAAAGCGAACCAAAAATTAGAGGCGCAACTTGCGGTAAACGAAACGCAGTTGAAAAACACTATTTTAACTTATTTGTCCACGCTTACTTTGGACCAAATTACGCAAAACTCAAACATTCAAAACGAAGTTCGGACAAATCTTTTAAGGGAATTAAACAATACGATACCGCAAAGCGCGGGCAGATTGTCAAACGTGTATATTGAAAAGTGGCTTGTAAGTTGAAAAAGGAAACGGGAGGGAATTATGAGCGAAATTTTATCACAAGAGGAAATAGACGCGCTTCTTCACGAAGTAGAAAGCGGCGTTGATTTTCCGGAATCGGCGGCAGTTCCTGCGGCTCCCTCCGCCAGTATCGCGACGACGACCGAAGAAGAATTGCAAGCAAGTACCGCCGCGTGGCTTTTTAACTACGACTACAACGACGACGACGAAGATTACAGCGAAAGACGGCTCAATCTTTACGATTTCAAACGTCCAGACCGCGTTTCAAAAGACCAAATGCGAATTTTGGAGAATTTGTACGAATCGTATGCGCGGCAGTTTTCAAATACGCTGACAAACTATTTGCGAACTCTTGTGGAAATAAAAGTCGCGTCGGTGGAACAATTTACGTATTCCGAATTTATTATGTCAATTTCAAATCCGAGTTGCATTCACCTTTTTCGGATGGAACCGATAGAAAACACCGCGATTTTTGAAATAAATCCGTCGCTTGTGTTTTTGATAATAGACCGACTTTTCGGCGGCTTCGGCAAACCGTTCGTGAACAACAACGAATTGACGCCAATAGTGCAAAACGTAATAAGAAACATAGTTTCGCGCGGACTTGACGACTTGGCAAATTCGTGGGAACATATGGGCGATTTTTCGCCGAAAATTACGAATTTTGAAACAAATCCGATGTTTATTCAGATTGCGCCGCCAAACGAAACGGTAATTCTTATAACATTTGAAGTGCAAATTTCAAAAAGTATGGGGATGATGAGTATCTGTTTTCCGCATAGAGTTATTGAAAAACTTTTCACTTTTATGACTTCTGAAAGTTGGATAACGACGAAAGTTCAAACGACCGCGCAAACTCGAATGGTTATGGAAGAAGAAATTCAGGAATTGCACGTTCCGCTTTCGGTTCTTATCGGGCAGACAAAACTTACGGTTAGAGATTTGCTTCAATTGGAAAAAGACGATATTTTGTGTTTGGACAAACAAAAAGACGACGACTTGATTATTCAGATAGGCGGCAAAAGCAAAATGACGGGAAAAAGCGGAATCGTCGGGCGCAAAAAGGCGATTAGGGTTACGGAAATAATAGAGCCGGAAGTTCCGGGTACGTCCGTAAAATACAGTAGCAGCGAACAACCGGAAGAACAAGAAGAAGATATGGATTAGGAGGACGATATGCCAACAGATTTTCTTTCTCAAGACGATATTGACGCATTGCTGGGCGTCGCGGGAAGCACTACGTCTTCTACGAAAACCGAAATTGATAACGGCGAAATTTTAACGAACATTATAAACGATTACGACGGACACGTAAAATCGGTTTTCGATACGAATTTGGGACGCGAAGTTACCGTAGAAATCGAATATGTGGACACCATTACGGCGAGCGGAATCGCGGAAAAAATAGGAACGGAATATCTTATCGCGGAAGTTCCGTATTCGGGCGGCTGCGAAGGAAGTATGCGCGTTCTTGCGGCAAAAAGCAGTTTCGGCTCGATAGTAGATTTTATGCTCGGCGGCAACGGCTCAGGCGCGTATTCCGACGATTGCAAAGACGCGGTATCGGAGTTGTTTTCTCAAATTTCGGGCGCGTTTTCTACCGATTTGGGCGGCAAAATCGGCAAATCCGTAAGCGCGGGAGCGCCTGCAATTTTGGACAATTCGGGAAGCGAAGCGTTTGAAGGCGATTATACTGGATTTTGCAAAGTTACAATAAGCGGAATCGAGCCGCTGACAATGCTTATTTCTCCCGACGAAACGCTTTTGGATAATTTATTTACGACTTTCGGCGGAAAAAAAGAAGAACCCGCTCCCGTATATCCCGTATCGTCGGGAGAGTCGGCGGATACGTCGAATCGTCCGGGCGCTATGCCGTTAGAAAACGCATTTTCGTCGAAAGCGCCAAAAATTAACGTCGATATGCTTTTGGACATCGAACTCGAAGTCGCAATAGAACTCGGACGGGCGAACGTTTCCATAAAAAGAGTGCTTGACCTTGCGCCGGGAGCATTAGTAGAATTAGACAAATTTGCAGGCGAACCGATTGATTTGCTCGTAAATAGCAAAGTCGTGGCAAAAGGCGAAGTCGTGGTTATAGACGAAAATTTTGGCGTGAGAATAATTTCTTTGGTATCGCCCGAAGAAAGAATTAGAAGTTTGAAGTAAGAGGAGAATTAAAATGAAAACGATGGACACAATAATTATCGGCGCAATAGTGATGATGCTTTCATTTCCGCTTATGTGGCTCGGCGGACTTTTACTCACGGGAAACGCGAAACTTATTTTTAAGGGCGATTTGGCGCGTATGGTAGAAATTGAAACGACGGCGCGAATGCAAAGAAACAATCTGACGATGGATTCTCTTATTATAGCGAACACCGAAGCGTTTCAGTCGAACGTCCTGTTAAAAAATTCCATTGCCAACAAAAGCGAAGAAATTGACCGCGACCAAGAACGTCTCGACGTTTTGAAATCCGAGTTGCAAACCGAACGCGCAAATATTGAAGCCGCAAAAGCGGGACTCGACAAAGCGATATCCGACCTTGCGGACGAAAGAGCAAAATACGAAGAAACTATGAACGGTCCCAACGACGGCGCGATAGACAAAGCGACTGTCAGTTTGGCGAAAACTTATCAGGCGATGAAACCTGCGGAAGCGGCGCAAATTATGGAAACGCTTCCCGATAATCTTTGCGTGGATATTCTAAAATCGATGACCGACGACCGTCAAAAAGGCAGAATACTATCTTCTATGGACACCGAAAAAGCGGCGAAATTGAGCAAATTGATGAGCGCGAAAAAATATTCAAGAGTTAATTAGTTCGCCGATAATTCTGTTAATTTCTTTCGGATTTGCCTTGCCTTTGCTTTCTTTCATTGCCTGCCCTACAAAAAACGACGTCAATTTATTGTCTCCCGACTTAAAACGCTCGACTTCGGCGGGATTTTCAGAAAATATTTTTTCCATTATCGTTTTCAATTCGCCGCTGTCGCTTACTTGCGATAGTCCCAATTCTTCGACGAGAGTTTGCGGTTCTTTGCCCGTTTCTTCTACTGCGGCAAGAATTTTTTTGCCCGCGCTTGCAGAAATTTTATCCGTTTGTACCAATTTTATTATTTCGGCAAGTTTTTCGCTTGTGGTTTTCAATTCGCCCAATTCGCATTGTTTTTCTTTGAGAATTTTTAAAATATCGGTTAAAATCCAGCCGCTCGCCGATTTCGCGTTTCCGCAAAGTTTTGCGGTTTTTTCGTAATAATCGGCAATTTCTATCGTTTCGGTCAAAACGGCAATCGCGTCGTTATCCAAAGAATATTGCTCGGAAAATCGCTTTTCCTTGTCTTTTGGAAGTTCGGGAAGCGTATCCTTTTGTTCGTCTATCATTTTATCCGTAACAATCAAAGTCGTTAAGTCGGGGTCGGGAAAATAACGATAATCGTCCGAAGATTCTTTCGAGCGCATAGCGATAGTGATATTTTTGTTCGCGTCCCAAAGAAACGTTTGCTGAACAACAATTTTACCGTTTTCAATAAGTTCGGTTTGGCGCTCGACTTCGTAATCTATCGCTTTTTTCACGTTTGAAAAACTGTTCATATTTTTAAGTTCGGCTTTTGTGCCAAGTTTCGTTTCGCCGAAAGGTCTTATGGATACGTTGGCGTCACAGCGCAAACTTCCTTCTTCCATATTGCAGTCGCAAACGTCGAGATATTGCAGGATTTTTTTTAATCCCGTTAAATATTGATACGCTTCTTCGCTGCTTCGCATATCGGGTTCGCTCACGATTTCAATAAGCGGCGTTCCGCATCTATTAGCGTCAAAAAGCGAGTCGATATCTTGGTCGTGAATCAATTTTCCCGCGTCTTCTTCGAGGTGGATTCGCGTAATTCCGACGCGCTTTTTATTTCCGTCGGCGACTATGTCCAAATATCCTTTTTCGCAAATCGGGAGTTCAAACTGCGAAATTTGATAACCCTTCGGCAAGTCGGGATAAAAATAATTTTTTCGCGCAAAAACGCTTTCTTTGCGAATAGTATGATTTGTCGCAAGTCCTGCGCGAATCGCCTTTTTTACGACTTCGCGATTTAACACAGGCAAAGCGCCCGGAAGTCCTTGACACACGGGGCAGGAATGAGTGTTCGGTTCGTCGCCGAAAGAAGTTTTGCAACCGCAGAAAATTTTTGTTTTAGTTTTAAGTTGCGCGTGAATTTCCAATCCGATAACCGTTTCAAATTTCATTTTTTCTCCAATTTTTGCATATTTTTAACAATGAAAATACTATTTGGCAAAACGCTTTTCTCCGTAAAGTTTCCGCATTTTCTATTTTTTATACATTTAATCGCGGCAATTATAGTATTTTTCGCCAAACTTTAATTCGGGGAGTTTTTGGTGAAAATTGTAATAATTGCGATATTTATTATTTTTTCTTTATCGTTTGGAAATAATCTAAACAAAGTTAGCGGTTTCGACTTTGTAAATCTTCCCGTTTCGGCACGAAGCGCAGGCGGCGCGATTTCTCTGCTCGGCGAAAAAGACAATATTTTGTCGCTTCGCACAAATCCTGCAATGCTCGCGGGAATAAATAAACCCGCCGTCTCAATAGATTTTGCTCCCGTTATTATGGATATTTATTACGGCGCTTCTTCGCTGTCTTTTTTGCTCGAAAACGACTTTGTTTTGGTACCTTCGATTTCGTATGTTTCTTTTGGGCAAGTTGAACCGCGCAACGAAAACGGCGACGTAATAGAATCGTATATTTCGCCTTTTTCCGCCTGTCTTGAAACGGCATTGGCGCGTAAATTTTACGAAAAATTAAACGTAGGAGTTCGACTGAAATTCATTTACGAACAAGTATCGCAAAAAATGATTTTATGGGACAAAAATTACGCCGTCGGCATTGGCGCGGACGTCGGAATTTTTTCGCAACATAAATCTTTTAGATATTCGGCGGGTTTTCGCAATGTGGGATTTTCGTTTGACAATTACGAAAGCGTCGACGTAAAATTGCCGACTTCGGCGTTTGTGGGAATAGGCGTAATTATCGAAAGCGAATCGAAGTTAAATTGGTTTTTGGAATGCGAAAAATATTTTTACGACTATATGTACTTTCGCACGGGATTTGAATTTCCCGTGTACAGAGACGTTTTAATTTTAAGAACGGGAACAATTTTTTCGCCAAACGACGTGAAATACGCTTTAAACGCTTTTGGAGTCGGCGAAAAAAAAATAAGAACTTGGGAATATTCGGGAGAAAATTGGCTTTTAGCGTCGGTGGGAGCGACAATTAACGCGAAAATAGAAAAAAAACTTTTTTCGCTCGATATCGCGTGTCAATTTCGCAAAGACGGTTTAGCGCCGGGCTTTTTGTTTTCAGGCACGATGTATTTTTAGCGCGATATGTTTTGTTTTTTATAAAAAAATGCTTTTAAGGAAGAATCCAAATGGGAAAATTACGAGTGTTTGAAAGACGAATGGACGTCTATCGACGGAAAAATTATGCTCGGAACACTTGACATTACCAACAGATTTAAAGATTTGCTTGATACCGGCGTATGGGAAGACGGCTAATATAAAAGATATTTGTAAATAATCGTCGATTTTTAAAAGCGTTCTCTTTTAGTAGGGCGCTTTTTTGTTTTTCGGCAAATAGTATTTTTACGCAAAAAAAGGAGAATAATTTGCGAAAATCGGCGTTTTTAGTAATTTTTATGATATTATTTTTCGGCTGCGCTTCGCAGAGATACCAATATATTAGCGAAGGCAGTCCTGTCAATTCGACAAAAACCCAAAGCAGTCCGACGAAAAACGCTACTTCTTCGACGGACAAAAGCGGCAATAACGGCAAACACGAAATGCGCGGCGAAGCGTCGTGGTATGGACCGGGTTATCACGGAAGAACAACGGCAAACGGCGAAAAATTTAATCAAAACGCAATGACGGCGGCGCACAAAACTCTCGCGTTCAATACAAAAATTAAAGTTACGGATTTACAAACAGGCAAATCGGTAATCGTTCGGATAAACGACCGCGGACCTTACGCGAAAGGGCGAATTATTGACCTCTCAAAAGGAGCCGCCGAAAAACTTGGAATTAAAGAAAAAGGACACGCCGAAGTGAAATTGGAGTTCGTAAAATGAGAATTTTAAGCCCAAAAGCGTATTTTGCCGCGACGGGAGGAATGCTGAAAAACTTTATAGGCGGAGACGGCATTTATCCGCTTTACGCATCGCTGAAACTTACCGCAAAATGCCATTTCGGATGTCCGTTTTGCAATATGCACAGGCATTCGGACGAAAAGGACTTATCGACCGAAAAAATAATAAAAATTCTCGATAATCTTTCAAAATCGTCCGTTTTAATGACTTCGTTTGAAGGAGGCGAGCCGCTTTTGCGCGAAGACGTCGGCGAATTGCTTGAATATGCGCGAAAAAAATGCAATTTTTATCTTCTTTTTACGAGCAGCGCGAAAAATATTTTGGATTATAATATGGAAAAATACTGTCAAAATATTGACTTTTTGCACGTTTCGATAGACGAGGGGCATAACAATCTCGAAATGTTTGATTTATTGCCGCAGTTGAGCAAATTTAAAAGCGAATTGTCGGTTCAAATAGTAGTTACGCAGGACGCTTTAAAAAATCTTGAAGAAAAAGTGCAAAAATGCTTTGACATAAAAGCGAATTGCGTGATAATTCCCGCCGCCGAAATGGACGGAGCGAAAAAAAAATCCTTTCCGAATATTGATGATTTTGAGCGTAAAATTCGCGAGTTAAAGCAAAAATATCCCGCGACGATTCATACTCCGCTTGGATTTTTTAAGGCGTATAAAAACGCAAAATGTTCGTCGGCTTCGGTGATTATCGCGCCGAACGGAAAATTGTTTTATCCGTGCAATATTATCGGGGATTTCGGCTGCGATTTGACCGAGACGAACATAAACGAATGGCTTGTGTCGAACGAGGCGAAAGTCGCCCGCGCAAAAATGAAAAATTGCGAAATAAATTGCGGCTGGTATCAATATTATTCCATAGATTCGTATTTGTCGTTTTCGACGATTCGGGAGGCGCTATTGCCCGTTACAACAGCGAAAAAGACAAAATAATAATCGCGCGCAATTTTTACTTATTCCTGCGACCTCGATTTAAAATATTCATCAAATAATCCATCTGTAAATTCATCAGATAGTTCTTTAATTCGTTTTTCAATAAGTTCGTATTTTGAATTATATTTATCGTTTGCCTTCCTAAAATAACTTAACGCTTCTCGTTTGTCGTCTAATTTCAAATACAATTCGCCCAAATGATAATACGATAAATATACGATGTAGTCCTCTTCTTCCACAAACAATTCGGCGGAACGCAAAATAGGTTCTTTCGCTTCTTCGTATTTTTCTTGCTTAAACAAAACCCATCCGTAAGAATCTAAATAATAACCGTTATCGGGGTCTTCTTCTAAAGCCGAAAGCAATAATTTTTCCGCTTCGTCTAAATTTATTCCTTTTTCTGCCCACGTATAGCCCAAAGAATTTGCCGCGTCCGCGTTTTTGGGATTTATTTCTAACGCTTCTTTGTAATATTTTTCCACTTCGTCAAATTCTTTTTCGTCGTCTAACGAATTTCCCATAAGATATAATTTTATAGACGCTTTTTCAATATCGCCGCCTTCTCTGCCGTCTTTATAAAAGTATTTCAACACTTCGCGCAGTTTGCCGTCTTTGTAAAATCTCTCCGATTCTAAATTTCCATTTTCATAAAACGTTTTAAGTATTCCGTTTCGTTTATCGTTTTTGTAATTTCCTTCTCTTTTCAAATTTCCGTTTTTGTAAAAAAAGTTGTTTATTCCGTTCAATTTATCATTTTTAAAATTTTCTTCTTGTTCTAAATTTCCGTTTTCGTAAAACCATTTATATGTTCCGTGCAAATTTCCGTTTTTGTAATTTCCTTCTCTTTTCAAATTTCCGTTTTCATAAAACTCTTTACATACTCCGTGTAAATTATCGTTTTTATAATTTCCCTCTGTTTTTAAATTTCCGCTTTCGTAAAACGATTTAAATATTCCGTGCGATTTATCGTCTTTGTAATTTTCTTCTTGCTCCAAATTTCCGTTTTTGTAAAACCATTTATATGTTCCGTGCAAATTCCCGTTCTTATAATTCCTTTCTGATTCTAAATTTCCGTTTTCGTAAAACCATTTCCATATTCCGTCCCGTTCATCGTCTTGATAATTCCCTTCTGTATTTAAGTTTCCGTTTTCATAAAACGTTTTATATGTTCCGTGCAAATTTCCGTTTTTGTAATTTTTTTCTATTTTTAGGTTTCCGTTTCCGTAATACGTTCTAAATACTCCGCGTTGTGTTCCGTCTTGGGAAACTTCTTCTTGTTTCGCACTTTCTTTTTTTGCGATTTGCGTCATCGCGACATAATCGCCGACGCGCCACAATATCGGCAGTAATATTAAGCTGAGTATTATCGCTATTATTTTTATTTCAGATTTATCTATTTTTTGCATTTTTTTACTCCTGCGCTTTTTTTACGACGCAAAAATAATATTTGGACAAAATTAAATTAGTAAAATTCCGACATTAAACGCTTTTTACTTGCGGACTGCGCGAAAAATTTAGTATATTTGTCGCTAAAATCCGTAAAAAAGAAGTGGAGCAAATATTTAATGCGCGTTGATATAAAGACGGTTTCGTCTTATTACAAACAAATGCAAATAGAAACTTTGCCGCAGTATAATCGCGTCGCTTTTTTGCACGAAACTATGTACAATACGGTCAGACAAGCGATAATGGGCGAAAAAAAAGATATTCGAAATCGCCTCGACAGCGTTCAGGATATACTTGTTCAACTTATTTCGGTCGTTAAAAAAGACGGCGAAGAAGAAAACGAAATAGCCGCGGGACTGCTTTTGCTTTACGACTATATTTACACGAAATTAGAAAACAGCGATACCGTTTCGATGAACGAATCTTTGGAAATTCTTTCCGTTCTTCACGAAACGTTCGATAAACTTATGAAGAAAAGAGTATAATTATGTCGATATTTGACTTTGCCGACGAAGATACGAAGAAAAAACTTTTGGCGCTAAAAACCGCTAAATCTACAAAAGAAAACGCGGTTGCGCAGAACGCGAACACAAATCAAAAAATTGCCGAAACCGACGAGAAAAACGCGCGCGAAAAAAATTTTTCGAAATATAAAAATAATCAAAGTTGGAATAAAATTCCCGATTTTGTCGCGGTGGATATTGAAACTACAGGACTAAACAAAAACAACGACAGAATTACCGAAATAGGCGCGGTAAAATTTGTCGGCGGAAAAATTACGGAAGAATTTTCTACGCTGATAAATCCGAGTATCGATATTCCCGAAAAAATTACGCAACTTACGGGAATTGACTACGAAAAAGTAAAAGACGCGCCGAAATTCGCCGAAATCGCGGACAAATTTATTGAATTTATAGGACGTCTTGCAATTTGCGGGCATAACGTCGATTTTGACATTTCGTTCTTAAACGCCGAAATCAAACGAAACGGCGGACAAGAAATAAATAATTGGAACATCGACACGCTTATTTTGTCGCGAATAATTTTGGAATTGGAAGAAGGTTACGCGCTGTCGAAAGTCGCGAATCACCTTGGAATTTCGCTTGAAAACGCGCACAGAGCGTTAGACGACGCAAGGGCTTCGGGCTTTATCGCGGTAAATTTAATTCCCCGAATCAGAGAAATCGGCATTATTTCGCGGGCGAGAATCGCAAACAATTCTTACGGATTTACAAAGAAAATTTTTGAAAGAACTCTAAGCGGCTACACTATTCCGCAAAATCCGAAATACGAGGTCGTTCCCAATATTAAACCGCTGTCGCCAAACGGCGCAAAATTTGAAATATCCAATACGTCGCTGAAAAAATATTTTCACAACGAACTCGGAAAAGTTATAAGAAAATACAGATTTCGCGAAGAACAAATGGAATTTGCAAAAACCGTCGCGACCGCGCTTAACAGTGGAGAAATTTGCGCCATAGAAGCGGGAACGGGAACGGGAAAAACCATAGGATATTTAATTCCCGCCATTTTAACGGCGTTTGGAAAAAACGAAAGAATCGTAATTTCTACAAACACAAAACAGTTGCAAAATCAACTTGTAAAAACCGAATTGCCGCTTTTGGCAAAACTTTTTGACCGCAAACTTTCCGTGTCGGTTCTCAAAGGAAAAAACAATTATATTTGCCGAAAAGCGTTTGAAAAAGTTATTTCGGGAAACGTGCCGGGAATTTCGCCGCGAGAAAGAAACGCGCTTTTGCCTCTTATAAAATGGTACGAAAAAACTCCGACGGGCGACATAGACGAACAAAACGCTTTCAACAGGCGAACAAACAAGCAACTTTGGGATATGTTTTCGACGCAAAACAGACATTGCGACAACAAATGTGAATATTTTAACCGCTGTTTTTTAACGAAAGCGCGGCGATTCGCAATGGCTTCCAATATTACCGTAATAAATCACGCATTTTTTTACAGCGACATAGTTGCGGGAAACGAAATTACGCAAAACGCGGCGGCGATAATTTTCGACGAAGCGCACAGAATAGAAGAAACGGGCTATTATTCGCTTCAAACCGAAGTCGATACTAATTCGCTTGCAAACGCGATAGACGCTTTTCAACACGCGCACACGGTTTTGCACAATATTACAAAAGAAATTCCTGAAAAAGAGACGGAAAAAAATCAAGAATTTATAGACGACGTGATAAAATTAAAGCATATCGTTTATAATTTTCGCAAGGCGAGCGAAACGTTTCTCGACGAAGTTTCGCAATATCTTATTGCAAACGCCGACGAAAAACCGACTTCGCAAAGCGCAATTATTACTTTGGGATACAAAGACGAACCGTTTAAAAATTTTCGCGGCTTAAAAGGAATTATGTTAAATATTTGCGATTTTACCGATATTTTGCGACTTATTAAGCAAAAATACGGCGATAAATTTAGCGCGGACGACAATATAGACGCGCAAATTTCGGCGGCGGACAAAACCGCTCAACAGTTAAAAGCGGACGTAAAATATTTGAGCGAAGCGCTGACCGTCGGCGATATTTTTTGGATGGAAGGTCCGTCGAATAAAAAATGGGTAAAACTCACGGGAACAACGACAAACATAAAAAATTTTCTTAATCCGTTTTGGAAACAGTTAAAAAAGCCGGTAATTTTCACTTCGGCGACGCTTTCGCCGCAAAAAAACATAGAATATTTTGCCGAAAGAACGGGAATTTCCGACTTAAATCCGATACTTAAACAATTCGCGAGCGAAATTTCTACACAAAATCTATTTTTTGCCGTCGCAAGCGAGACACCCGAAATAAACACTCCCGAATTTAACAAATTTACCGCGCAAATAATAAAAGAAATTAGCGCGAAATTTCAGAAAAATATTCTCGTGCTTTTCACAAACAACGAAAATTTGGAACAGGTTCACATAGAATTGTGCAGAGAAGGGAAAAATCCGTCTATATTCGCGCAGGGAATAAGCGGAAACAACGCTTGGATTCAGCGGCAAATGAAAGAAGTCAGAGGCGCGGTATTGCTTGGAAGCGGCTCGTTTTGGGAAGGAGTCGATATGCCCGGTAACGAATGCGAAATACTTATAATTCCAAAACTTCCTTTTCCCGTGCCGACGCATCCGCTTCAAAAACAGTTAGCCGCAAACGCCGAAAGCGACGGCAAAAACGGCTTTATGGATTATTCGCTTCCCGAAACTCTGCTTAAATTCAGGCAGGGCGCAGGGCGGCTTTTGCGAAAATCGGAGGACAAGGGTGCGCTTTTTGTTCTCGATTCCAGAATAATAAATAAGCCCTACGGAAAACATTTCGTAAATTTGCTGAATGCGACGGTTAATAAATTTTCAAAAATCGAAGAGACGTTTGAAAACCTTGAAAACATTTTTACGGAAAGTCAAACGGAATGAAATTTTTTTTGATTGCCTTTGCTTTTTGTTTTGCAAGTTGCATTTATACTTTCAGCGGCTCGACGCTTCCCAGCAACATAAAAACGATAGAAGTTCCGCTGTTTGAAAATATGGCTCTTGTTCACGGCGCGGCGGAAAGCATTACGGAAGTTCTTGCGCAAAAAGTCGTTAGAGAACGGCTTACGCTCGTCGCAAGAAACGGGGACGCGATAATAAAAGGAGTCGTCGTTTCATACAGAAATACCGCAAGCGATTACACAGGCACAAGAGACAATTTGACGATATTGTCGTCGTCGGTGGAAATTGTTGCGGACATAGTATTTTTGGACGTAAAAAACGGAAAAGAAATTTATAAGGGTCGCGTAGTTTCCATCGGGCAATACAATTTTGAAACTGAATCGGAAGCCGACGGAAGACAGCGCGCCGTCGAAGATATTACCGAAAAAATACTTATGAATTCCATTAGGAGTTGGTGAGAATTTTTTTTATTTCGTCAATAAGCGTTTTCATTTCAGAGTCCGTGCCGACGGTAATTCTAACCCAGTCGCTAATTCTTTCTTTGTTCCAAAATCGTACTAAAACGCCGTTTTCTTTTAGTTTTTTGTATAAATTTTGAGCGGAAATTATGTTTTTTGGCGGACTTGCGAAAATAAAATTTGCGGACGAATCCAAAACCTCAAATCCGATTTGGCGAAGTTGTAAAACCGCAATATTTCTTGTTCCGATAACTTTTTGTCGGCAATTTTCAAAATAATCTTTGTCTCTTATTGCGGCGCTTGCTATCTTTATCGTCAAACGGTCGAGCGTGTACGAATTAAATGAATTTTTTATTGCGTTTAGCGAAGAAATTAAGTCCGCGTTTCCTACCGTAAATCCGACTCGCGCTCCCGCAAGACAACGACTTTTTGAAAGCGTGTGAACGACCAAAATATTATCGTATTTGTTTGTGAGTTCTATGCAACTTTCGCCGCCGAAATCTATATACGCTTCGTCGCACAAAACAAGCGAATTTGGATTTTTTTGCAAAACTTCTTCTATTTTCGCGCGTTTCACGGCAATTCCAGTCGGCGCGTTTGGATTGCAAATTACTATTCCGTCCGTTTCTTTCGCAAAATTTTCAAAATCGATAGTCCAGTCGTTTTTAAGCGGAATTATCTGCTTTTTTACGCCAAAAATATCGCACCAAACGGGATAAAAACTATAAGTAATATCGGGAAAAGCGATTTTTTTTCCGCTGAAAAACGCCATAAACGCCATCGCAAGAATTTCGTCGGAAGAATTGCCGCAAAATATATTTTCGATATTTATTTCGTAAAATTCGCTTATTGCATCTTTTAATTCGCTTGCGTCGGGGTCGGGATATAATTTAAGCGAAGAGCAATCAAAATCGTTTATCGCTTGCGCAACTTTCGGCGACGGCGAATACGGATTTTCGTTCGTGTTAAGTTTAATATATTTCATATCTTTCGGCTGCTCGCCCGCGACGTACGGCGTAAGTCCGTCGAGCATTTTTGAGTCGAATTTGCTCATAAATTTTCCTTAATTCAATAAACTTTTAGATTGTCGTCAATAATTTCAACGTTTTCGCCTTTTGGTCTTAATATTCCTATACCTTGTTCTAATGCTTCTTTTTCAGTATTGTCTTCAAATGAAAGTCCTGCTATGCCCAAATAAAAATCAAAATTCGCATATTGCGGAAACAATTCTTTGAACATTTTTACCTGATTAGTTTTTAAGTTTTCTATGTGATTTTTCTTGACTTTATATTTCACTTCTATAAGCGCAATAGTATTTCCGTTGTACATAACTACGTCGTATTCGCCAGTTAATTTTTTTCCGTCGGGCAATTTTTTTGAGCGTTTTAGTCCTTTGTCTATATTGTCAAA
>WRFX01000015.1 GCA_009787445.1 Chitinivibrionia bacterium
CCGAAATCGAAAGGCGGCGGGAATTATTACGAAAATTATCAATTATTATGCGCTAATTGCAACAGAATAAAAAGCGATAATCCTATGGAAATATTGCGATTGAAAATAAAAACGCGCACGGAATTATTGAAGAAAAAAATTATTTTCGGAGAATAAAATCAGACGAAAACGGACTAAAAAAACGGCAAAATATCCAAAAAAACCAAACGCCGCAGAATAATTTAGCGTTTTGCCGCGCCAAATACTATTTTCTTTGTAAAAAACAATGTAAAAATAGTAATTTCGGAGAAATTTTGGACGAAAATATAAATAAATTTGACGTAGTTATTGTCGGCGCGGGACTTGCGGGTTCGCAGGTCGCGTCTATTTGCGCAAAAGCGGGATTGAACACGGCGTTAATCGAACGCAAAGAATTTCCGTCTATGCCCGTTCGTTGCGGCGAAGGCGTGGGATTCAAAGGAATGAAAGCGTCGATAGGAATTAAGCCCGATTGGATTTTAAGCAAAATCGACAAAGTTAAATTTATTTCTCCCGACAATACGCAGGTCGAAGTCAGAAATATCGGCGAAAGTTTTTGCATAGACCGAACAAAAATGGACAGAGAACTTGTTGAAGAGGCGGAAAAAAACGGCGCGAAATATTTCAATAATCGCTATGTTTGCGACGTCGAAATCGAGCAAAACGGTTCGCAGTTTTCATATAAATGCCGCACAATAAAAGGCGACGTTTTCGTTTCGCCGCTCTTGGTCGCCGCCGACGGAGTGGAAAGTTTAATCGGACGAAAAACTTGGTGGAAAAACGCTTTTGCTCCCGAAGATATTGAAAGTTGCGTTTTTGCGAAAGTCGAACATAATTTAATTGACGGCGCAGCGATAGAATTTTATACGGGCGAAAAAATTGCGACGGGCGGATATTTGTGGGTGTTTGGACGCGGGAAAAATATCGCAAACGTGGGACTCGGCGTTTTGGGTAAATATTCAAAATCGGGCTTGGCAAAAGTTTTATTTTACGATTTCGTGAATAAAAAATTTCCAAACGCAAAAATCTCCGATTTGCATTGCGGCGGAGTTCCCGTCGGAAAATATTTGTCGCCTTTGTCAAAAAACGGAGCGGTTTTGGTCGGCGACGCGGCGGGGCAGGTAAACGCACTTAACGGCGGAGGAATCGCATACGCGCTTTTTGCGGGGAAAACCGCCGGCGAGGCGATAGTAAAATCGTTTGAAAACGGAATTTTCGATTATAAAAAATTAGAAAATTACGAAAAAAATTGGCATAAATATTGCGGGAAAAATCAAATTCGTTCATACTCGCTTAAAACGGAACTTTTGGGAAAACGCGACAAATTTTATAACGACGTCGCGGCGGCGTTAAAAGACGAAAATCCTGAAAAATTAAGTTATTTGCGGGTTTTTATGAAAGTTTTCGCAAAACATCCTAAATTATTGTTGAAAGTTTTCTTTTTGTTCAGGTAAAATCGGGGGAAAATTTGAATAAAAACATAAAAAAATACGACGTAATAGTCGTCGGCGCAGGACCGGCGGGAGTTACCGCGGCGCTTTTTGCTAAAAAGCAAGGACGCTCGGTGTTGCTTTTGGACAAAGCGACGTTTCCGCGTGAAAAAATATGCGGCGACGGACTTTCCACGCGGGCGATTTTAACGCTTAAAGACCTCGGACTTTACGAAAAATTTCTTGGGGAATGCCCCGTAAATAAAATAGACGGCGTTATTTTTTCAAGTCCAAACGGCGCGACTTTGCCGATAAATTACGCGAAAATGGGCAGGACAAAAGACGTTGAAGGTTATACTTTGAATCGCATTTTCTTCGATAATTTTATGATAAACGAAGCAAAAAACGAAGGAATAGACGTTTGGGAAAATTTTGAGGCGAATAAATTTATTCTTAATTCAAAAAACGAAGTTTGCGGAATTTATGCTTTCCAGACGAAAACAAAAAAAGAATTTTCGTTCGAGGCGAAAATCGTCGTTTGCGCTTGCGGAATTTTCCCGAAAATACTCAAATCCATAAATTATAAATATCCGAGCGCCAAAAAAAACGTTATAGGAATAAAACAGTATTTTAAAGAAGTAGAATGCGACGAAAAAATGATAGAAATGCACTTTATAAAATCGATTGTGGAAGGTTATCTTTGGATTTTTCCCGAAAAAGACGATGTTGTAAACGTCGGTTTTATAATTCCCGAAAAAATTCGGCGAAAACGAAGAATAAACCTGAAAAAAGAACTGCGAAATATTATTTTAAGTCCGCATTTTGCCGACAGATTTAAGTTTGCAAAAGAAATTACAAAACCCAAAGCGGCGTTTTTGAATTTGGGCGGTACAAAAGTTTTTAAGCCGAAAGGCGGACTAATTATCGTCGGCGACGCGATGGGTTTGACCGAACATTTTACGGGCGAAGGCGTGGGAAACGCAATGTTTTCGGCGCAAAAAGCGGCGCAAGTAATAAATTCGGCGTTTGAAAGCGACGATTTTTCCGCAAAAAAAATGGCTATGTTTCATAAAATTTGCGTGAAAGTTTTGCTGAAAGAATTTCGCGTATCGGCAATAGTAAATAAAATGAAATGCGTTTGGCTTATCGATTTTGTTGTCGGAGTCGCCACTAAAAACGGCGAAACTATGATAAAAATCGCAAAAGCGGTCGCGTCGCAAAAAGACAGAAAACGATTGCTAAATCCGCTTTTTTATATAAATTTGTTGTTTAAAAAGTGAGGAATTTTTTATGGATTTTATTGCATTTTGGCAAACTTTGCCGCTTCATTTAGACCCGACTTTTATCACTATTTTCGGTGAAAAAATGTTGCAGCGCGGCACGGATTTGTCGGGCGCAGGATTTGCAATTCGATATTACGGACTTATGTACATAATCGGTTTTATGGTCAATATTGCGCTGTTAAAAAAAATGTGCAGAAAACAGGAAGTAGCCGTTTTTGAAAGCGAAATGGAAAATTTGTGTATATGGATAATCGCGGGAATTATGCTTGGCGGGCGGCTCGGCTATGTTCTTTTTTATAATTTGACTTATTATTCGCAAAATTTAGGCGAAATTTTTCTTCCGTTTGCAGGCGGAAAATTCGTCGGAATTTCGGGAATGTCGTTTCACGGAGCAGTTATCGGCGGCACGCTACTCGGAACGATTTACGTGCTTATAAAAAAATTAGATTGGAAAGAATGCGCGAATGCAGTATTTTTTGTCGCGCCTTTGGGCTATACTTTCGGGCGGTTCGGGAATTTTATGAACGGCGAATTATACGGACGACAAACGTCTTCGGCAATAGGAATGTATTTTAAGGACGACCCGACGGTTTTGCGTTTTCCGTCGCAACTTTTTGAAATGCTCGGCGAGGGAATTTTGCTGTTTGCGATTTTGTGCGCGTTTAGAAAATTTTCGCTTACAAAAAATTTGATGACGCCGCTTTACTTAATCGGATACGGAATTATCAGGTTTTTCATTGAATTTTATCGCGAACCCGACGCGCATATAATGCTTAATTCTCTCGGTTTTTCAAGGGGGCAAATGTTATGTTCGGCGATGATTATTTTGGGAATTGCAATGATACCGTTTTTTGTCGCGAAATTCGCGAAAAAAGAAGTATAAAAAAAATTGTGAATAATTGAAGAAAATTTATGTTTCAAGATACGACGCTTTTAACGCTTCTTTTTTTCAGCGGACTTTTTGCAGGATTTGTCAATGTTTACGCCGGCGGCGGGACAATTTTAACCGTCGCGATTATGATTTTTTACGGATTTCCCGTATCCGCCGCAAACGGAACGAATAGAATCGGCGTTTTGGCGGGAACTTTCGCTTCAACTCATACTTTTTTGAAAAACGGGGTAATTTCCGTAAAAAAAGCGTTGCAAACGGGAATTTGGACTGTTCCCGGCGCGATTTTGGGAGCGTTAATTTCGGTCAATTTGGACAATGCCGTTTTTGAAAAAATTCTCGGAATTATCGTTATTTTTATTGCAATTTCGCTTTTTATTCCTAATAAAACGGACGAAAACGAAAAAGCGTTCAATTCCGTTTTTTTTGCCGTTTCAATGTTTTTGACGGGAATTTACGGCGGATTTATCCAAACGGGCGTCGGGCTTATTCAAATGGCGGTTTTCAGGCACGTCGCAAAAATGGATTTACTAAAAACTAACGCGTATAAAATGGCGAACACTTTTATTTTTACCGTTCCCGCCGTCGTAGTTTTTGCGTTTTCCAACTCAATTTTACTCGACTGCGCGATAACTATCGCGGTCGCAAGCGCAATCGGCGCAAAAATCGGCTCGATACTCGCGATAAAAAAAGGCGAAAAATTTATTAAAATTATGATGTTTTTCATATTGTTCATAATCGCCGTTACGCTTTTTTTCAGATAAATCGCTTTTAGCAAACGCGCATATAGTATTTTAGTGAAAAAATTAAATAAAAACACAAAACTTTTACGGAGTTTTCTTATGAAATGCTTATCAAAAAAATCTATAATTTTATCTGTTTTTGTTTTTGTCGCGTATTCTGCGGATACGCATTTAGGCGACGGCGTATATCTTTTGGATAAAACCGTAGACCCTACGAGTTCGGTGGTTAAAGTCGCTATAAATTCGCAGCAACTTGAAAAATTGCTGACAAAAGATTACGACAACGCCGACGATAAAAGGGCTTTGGTTTTTGAAAAAGAATTGTGGAATATTACTAAAAACAAAATTTATTCCAAATTTAACGACGATTTTGATTACATTTTTTATGTTCTAAACGGCACAAACACAGGGCAACTCCGCTTTGAAGGAAGAAAAATGAGCGTTCGCATAGATTACGAAAACACGTCTTTATACACGCGCAAGGGAAACGTCGCCGATTATTACGAAGAATGGGGCTCGGACAACAAATTAAAAAGCGTGTTTTATTTTCCAAGATACGACGCGATAAAAGACGGTCCGTCGCTTCACGAATTTGCGCATCATTGGGGAGCGGAAATTTGCGAAGATACGCCCGGACATTGGGGCGCAAGTAGCGCGGGCGGACAACTCGGCGGCTTCAAATATGTAAGAAAAATCGGCGAAGAAAAATATCAGGGAAGTATGAACGCAACTTTTACCGACGGCTTTGGAAGAGACGGTTATCGCAAAAACGCATATCCTTATTCCGATATTGAATTGTATCTTATGGGCTTCAAATCCGCGCAGGATTTACGAGACGCAAACTTCAAACTCGACGTTTATTTAAACAACGGCTCTGCGCCGTCGGTTAGCAATGACGGAACGTTTAGCGCAAATAAAATAAATTCGTACACCATAGACGATTTAATGAAAAGTTTCGACGGAAAAGAAAGAGACCCAAATTTCTTGGAATCTCCAAAAACGTTTAAAATATTAACCGTTTTTCTCTCTCCCACAGACGATGAAGGACAAACGATTTTTGACTCTCGCGCAAATAAAGTGGTAGAAGACGTAGTTTGGTTTGGAGAAAAAACCGCATACGCGGGAGGTTACTATAATTTTTATCAGGCGACGGGAGGCGTCGGTTCCATTGACGTTTCGGGAATAAAAAACAGCGTTAAATTCGGCATTGTTTCTGTGAAAAAAGAAAAATCGCAGAATAAAAAGCACGGAATTTTTTGCGCAAATCCCGTCGGCGACAAAGCGGAGATTAACATAAAAATTCCCGAAAAATCGAAATTTGTAAAATTTTCCGTTTTCGACAACTTGGGAAACGTAATTTTTAATTCGGAGTTGCGCGGTTTGGAATTAGAATTAAAAACCGTCTGGAATTTGAAAAACATTTCGGGCAAAAAAGTCGCCGCAGGAACTTATTTCGCGCTTGCCGAAGTTTATGGAATAAGCGGAAAAATTTATCGGTATGATACAAAAATTGGAGTAAAAAACTAAATTAAAACGAAAGGTTGTAAGAAATGAAAATGAAAATTCTGTTTTTTTTGTGCGCGTTATTGTTTTTTTCTTGCGGAACAAAAAAAGGCGGACGATCGCCGCACAAAGAAAAATCCGACGCGGATATTGAAAAATTGTTCAGTTTTGATAGCGAAACTTTTGCCGTCGAAGAAAGAAAATTTCGCAAGGACGAAGCCGAAGAGGAAGTCGAAATCGATACTTCGGCGCAAATTGATATAATATCGCAAATTCCGTTTAATTGCTTGAATTTATTTGATTCCACCGATATTTGCGAACTCAAAATTCGCCAAAATTTACCGAAATCGCTTTTGGTGGAAGTTCCGCAAAGTTTGTTTTTTAATTCCATACAAACGGCAAACGAAATTTCCGATTTTGCAAAAAACAATCCCGCGTCGGTTCGCGGAATTTTCGGCGATTTATTGGGAGTTAGCGAACTTGCAAGCGGCACGCAAAAAGTAATTTTTGGGATAATTCCAAAAACGGCGCGGGCTGTGGAATTTCGTTTTGAATCGCCGATAACGAATACGGGGCAAATCCTAAATCACTTAATTTGGAAGTATAATTTAAGATTTGAAACGTCGATTTCGCAAGATAATATATTAGTGAAAAGAAAGGTAGAATTCGACGACGGTTCAAAGACAGTTTCGTATAGATTTGTCGAAAACGGCGATTTTGTTATTGAACTTGGCGGCAATGAAAAAATGACGATGCTTCTCTTCAAAAAAAGCGATTTGGGATACGTAAGAACAAGATTGCAGGATTTTAATATTACGGAATTTGACAGATTGACGGTTTCGGCTTTTTTTAATCCGAGTTTGGATTTTGAAGTTAAAAACGCGCTGTTTTCTTTGCTTAAAAACACGGAAATTTACAAAAATATGGATTACGTTTTAAGGACTTTCGACGACGAAAATCAAAAAAACGATTTAAGCGATTTAGGCAAAGACAGCATTGTTATTATTTACGACAAAGACAATCCTATTGCCTTTGAAACGGCTATTATTTTAAACGAAAAATTGAAAAACGCGGGAATAAAAACGATTATGTTTGCGGATTTGCAAGAAAGAAAGCAATATTTTCTCGATTACGACTTGGCAATCGGCGTAAATTCAGCCGATTTTTCTACGACTTTTTTGGCGCGTAAATATCTCGGCAAAGATTTCAGCGTTTCGGAAATAGACGATTTGCGCTTAAAAACAGACCTTTTTGAAATGAAAATTTTTCTTTGTTCTCCGCAAAAAATCGTGAGAAGAAAAAATATTTTATCAAAATTGGAAGTTGAAAAATGATAACTCTCGGAATCGATACTTCGCTTGACGACGTTTCGTTTGCGATTATGGAAAATTCGACGGTTTTAGCAGAATTTAACGAAAATTTAGGCAGAAATCTTGCGGATAAAATAAGCGAAATTTTTCTTGAACTTTTTAAGAAAGCGAAAGTAAAAATAGAAGATATTTCGCGTTGCGGAATAGTTGTCGGACCGGGAAGTTTTACGGGATTGCGAATCGGAATCGCTTTTGCCAAAGGACTTTTCGCAAATTCAAACGTTAAAATTATTTCTGTTTCGTCGCTTGAATGCATAGCGAGAAGTTGCGCGAAAATCGGAAATATTTCGGTGGTTTTAGACGCTCGGCAAGGCGAAGTTTTTTTTGCGAAATTTAACAACGAAAACGAATTTGTTCGGCTTTGCGACGACAAAAGAATTTCCTTTGAAGAGGCGCAAAAAAACGAAAATATAATACAAGCGCCGAATTTCGCAAAAAACAGAGGAGAATTTGCCGCAAAAATAGCCGCAGAAAGCGAAATTTTTTTGACAATAGACGATATTTTTCCAAATTATATGCAGGTCTCATACGCGGAAAGGAGCAAAATTTGAAAAAGAAATTTTTAATAATAATGTTTTTTGTAATTTGCGCTACTTTTGCGCAGGAAGAAATTGCGGATACTTCCAAAATATTGTCGGTTTCTGAAACGGATTCGCTTGTTTTTTCCGAAGAAAATCCTGAAATTCCCGATACCAAAGATTCGCAAGAAGAAAAACCCGAAATTCCAAAAGACGACGAAATTGCGGAAACAAACAAAAAAATTTCGCCGTATATTTCATTTTCGCCGCTTATAGGAGTGGATAACATTCAAAAAGAATACGCGCAATTTTTGAAAAGACGAGCCGATACTTTATACAATCAGGTGAGAAAAAAAGAGCAAAATTCGCGTTTTGTCTCGAAATGGCTTCAGCCAGCCGCCGCGTCGGGCGTTTCTTTTTATTTTGAAACGGGAATTTCTTTGAATATCGACGAAAAATACGCCGCTACAATCGCAACGGGATATTCGTTTAACAGAATGAAATCGGTTTGTTTGATAGACGAATACGTTCAGGATTCTTCGTTTGTTCCGCCGAGAACGGACTCTTTGCAGGCGTTAAAATCGATTTCCACGCTTGCGAACAATACTTTTTTAATTTCCGCGAATTTCAAAGCCGTTTTCGACACGTCGTATTTTAGCATAAAAGGAATGGACGCCGCAGGATTTTACGGCAAAGGCATATTTTTGTATTCGCTGTATTTGGAGCGCGACGCGATAAGTTCGCGTTTTGACGAATTTGCGGAAAACAGACGAGAAAGTTATTCTGGTTTTGGCGGCGGCGCAAGTTTTGGACTTTTTGCGCGAAAAAAATTAGCGAAACGCTCCGTTTTTGAATATTCGATAGGATATTTGTTTTCTATGGTCGTCGGATACGACGATTTTTGGGACAGGAAATTTTTCTGGGAAAATCCTCAAAAAGCCGACGAAATTCGCTCGATTTCCAATTCGTTAATTTTGTCTCTTTCGCTGATTTTTTGAAATTTTACATAACTAAACAATTTTTATAGTGTCGCAATCCTTTGTCGTCTATCGCTATTACGTCTATTCTGACGGGTTTGCCGAATAATTTTTTGTCGTATATGTAGATATTTGCCAATTTTGTAATTTGTTTAATTTTTTTTGCATTGCAACGAAATTCCGGCTCTCCAAACGTACCTTTTGCGCTGCGATTATACTTGACTTCAACAAAAACGACGGTTTCGTCGATTTCTTTTGCAATAATATCAATTTCTCCCGTTTTGCCAAAATGCACGTTTTTTTCAATTATTTCGTAACCGTTTGCAATAAGAAAATCAATCGCCTTTTGTTCGCCGTCGGCGCCTACTTTTCGCGTATTCATTTTTTGCTCCTTAAAAACGTAAAAAAAAGCAAGGCGACATTTCTGCCCGCCTTACTTTTTTCACATAACTTTTGCGCCAATAATAATTATTGAGCGGCTGCTCTTCTCGCTTTTTCTTTCTCGATTCTGTCTTCAAGTTCAGCGTAAGCCGCCTGCGCTTTAATTGCGGTTTGAGCGTCTTTCATCGCGTCAAGTTGGTCTTTAATAATTTGAGGAGAAACGACTTTAAGAACGTAAGCCGTATATCCGTCTTTGCCTTCCGATACCAACTGCATCGCCATTCTTGAACCGCGAAGAGTAAACAGAGTAAAACTTTCTACCGTTTGTCTGTAATCTTCCGTGACCTCGTCGTTTACCGCTTCGGTAAAACTTTTCTGAAGATTCGCGATTTCCTGCTCGAAAACTTTCGCAATTTCTACGTCCGCCGCAAGCCCCGCTTTGTCGTAGGCGACTTTCTGATTGACGTTAGTTGCTATTCCGACCGCGTAAATGGATTCCTTAAATTCTTTCTCAATTTTTTCTTCCATTTTGGGAGGATAAGCGCTTCTGAATTCTTCGCCACCGTAATTCGGTTTTTTTTCTCCGCCACAACCGATTAACCCCATCGACACAACCGCAACCAACATTAGCGGTAAAGCACTCTTAACTTTTAACATTTTAAACTCCTCTGTTTAAATTAAATTTTTGTAACCGTTCAAAAAATCATCGGTAAAATAATTTATTGCAAACAAGAAAAGAGAAAATATTTACATAAAAACATAAAATTTTTTCCCCAATCTATAATTTGGACTAATTTATTAAAAGAAATGTTACAAAATATTTGCATAAAAACATAAATTTTTATATTCTAATTTACAAAATTCGGCGGGCAAATACTATTTTAGTAGTGAAAATTTAACAAATTGGAGTATTTTTTATGAAAATTACATTATTTATTTTGGCGCTGTTTGTAAGTTTGTTCGCGCAAGGAAACGAACAACCGAGCGCGTTTTCAAGTTTGTTGCCGATGATGTTTTTATTTTTTGCCGTGATTTATTTCTTTATGTTAAGACCCGAACAGAAAAAGCAAAAAGAATTGGACAAAATGCGTTCCTCCCTCAAAAAAGGCGACGAAATAGTTACGATGGGCGGAATTTGCGGAACGGTAGCAAAAATAATCGACGATAAAAAGGTCGTTATTAAAATCGACGAAAAAGCGATGATGACGATTCTTTCGGCTTCCATAGGAAACGTAAATCCGACGCAAGTTGCCGAAAAAACAGCTGAAAAAACAAAAGAAACCGAGAAAGCGGAGAGTTAAATGTCTGAAGATTTGCAAATATACGGTTCAAAACTCTTGCGTAAAAAATGCGAAGAAGTTACGGTGTTCGACGACGAACTCGTAAAATTTACCGAAAGGTTGCGGGAACTTATGTACGAATTGGACGGCGTCGGACTTGCCGCCATTCAAATCGGAAAAGCGCTGCGCATAGCCGCCGTCGACGTTCCCGATAAAGAAAAGGAAAAAGAAGCCGTAATTCTTATAAATCCGAAAATCGTTTGGAAATCGCAAGAAATGCAAATCGACAGCGAAGGATGTTTGAGCATTCCCGAAATTCGCGCAACCGTGAGCCGTCCGATGAGCGTAACTGTGGAAGCGGTTTCCGAAAAAGGCGAACCCGTCGTGTTTGAAAACGTATCGGGATTTTTTGCAAGGGCGATCCAGCACGAAATCGACCATATGGACGGAATTTTGTTTGTGGATAAAATTGACCCGTTAAAAAAAACGCTTATTGCGGGAAAACTAAAAAAAATCGCAAAAGAGCATAAGGATAAATGAAAATAATTCTTGTTTTGCTTTTGTCGCTGCCGTTTTTTTCCTGTTACACTCAAAGCGGCGCGATTCGTCCGTCGGCAAAAAATAAAATTGCCGAAAATACCGAAAATATTGAATTTCCCGATACGATTAAAAGAGATACTATTATAGCGATTTTGCCGTCACCCGTTTCTTCGCCGTCGCATTCAAAAGCGGTTGTTCCCGTTTCAAATATTTCAAATAAAGAAACAGAAAATAAAGAACCGATGGCGCGGATTTTGCTTCACAAAAATATGATGTTTCGCAATTTCTTTGTTTATGGAAAAGTGCAGGTCGTTTCAAAAAAATTAAAGATAAACGTCGCGCCGGGCTCAATTCGCGCAACTTTTGTAGACGAAAACAACATAGTGATTTCGGCGCACGGACATTTGGCAAAAATTTCCGTTCCCTGCACGCTCTCTTTCGTTTCGGGAACAAAAAAATTTATAGACGACGAAAAAGAATATCGCGGCGGAATTATTTTTACGGGCTCAAAAGCCGGATTTTCGGTGTGCAATTATATTGGAATAGAAGATTATTTGCGCGGCGTCGTGCCTTTGGAAATAGGAGTGCGCGCGGAAAGCGATTTTGAAGCGTTAAAAGCGCAGGCGGTCGCCGCGAGAACTTACGCTTTTTCAAGAATTTTGAGCAATAAAGACAAGGAATTTGACTTGTATCCGACCGTCGCCGACCAAGTTTACGACGGAAGCGCAAACGAATATAAACTTTCGGATTCGGCAATAATTTCAACGAAAGGAATCGTAATCACGCGAAAAGACGGCTCGCTTTTGGACGCGTATTATCACGCGACTTGCGCGGGAAAAACCGCCGCCATAGACGAAGTTTGGAACAGTCGCGCAGATTCTTCGCTTGCGTCGAGGAACGATTTTCGCGAAACGGGCGAAGCGTTTTGCAGAACGGCAAATTCGTACTTCTGGAAAGAAACGTGGAGCATTTCGCACTTTTCGCAAATCCTGCGTAAATATTCCCGACTAACGACGGGAGAAATGGCTTTTGACGGAACGGTTAGGGACGTTCGGGTGTTGTCGAGAACGTCGAGCGGACGAGTCGCGGTTTTGCAAGTAATTTCGGACAACGGCGCATATAATTACGGAAAAGACAAGGCGCGTTTTGTTTTGCGTCGCCCGACAAAAGACGAAGGAATTTTAAAAAGCGCGAATTTCGACATAAAAATTGAAGGTTCAAACGTAGTCGCGACGGGCATAGGTTTTGGACACGGAATAGGAATGTGCCAAAACGGAACGTTGGAACGCGCTCGCGCAGGGCAGGATTTTAAGCGCATTTTAAGCGCGTATTATTCGCAGATAAATTTTGGAAATTACGCGCAATAAAGCGGGAAAAACGATAATTTATGTTTCGCTACAAAATAGAACAAATACGAATTTCGACGGATTTTAACGATAAGACACTGCGCAACAAAATAGCCAGAATATTGGAAGTTTTTCCGAGCGACATAACGAGCGTAAAAATTTTGAGTAAGTCCGTCGACGCTCGAAAAAAGCCGCCCGTAAATGTAATTTCCGCAGAAATTTTACTTGAAAAAGAACCGACAAAAAATCTGAAATTTCTAAAACATATAGAAAATTCAAGCGCGAATTTTAATTTCAAAATTTCAAAAAATATTGTTCGTCCCGTAATTGTCGGGTTTGGTCCCGCGGGAATTTCGGCGGCATATTTTTTGGCAAAAAGCGGAGCGAAACCTGTTGTGTTTGAAAGAGGAGAGCAGATTTCGCAAAGAGAGAAAAAAACGCATTTATTTTGGAACGACGGAATTTTGGACGAAAATTCAAACGTTTTATTTGGCGAAGGCGGCGCGGGGCTTTTTTCGGACGGAAAATTAACTTCGCGAAGCAAAGACGTAGAAAATAGAAAACTTTTTTTGGAAATGCTCGTTAGGCACGGAGCCGACAAAAACGTTTTAACCGATACGCGCGCACATATCGGCACGGATATTTTGTCGAAAATTTTGAAATCGATTCGCGAAGAAATACAAGAATTAGGCGGCGAAATAAAATTCAATTCGCAATTAAGCGACATAAAAATCGCAGAAAAAAAACTTATTGGAATTTATATAAATAACGAATTTTTTGAAACGCAAAATTTAATACTTGCAATCGGACATTCCGCGCGCGATACTTGCAAAACGCTTAAAAAATATTTACAAATCTCGCCGAAACCCTTTGCCGTCGGCGTTCGCGTAGAATTTGAACAGGAAGTGATAAATCGTCTGCAATACGGAAAATTTAAGGAAAACTTGCCCGCCGCGTCTTTTTCTTTGACTTTTAAGTCGCAAAAATCCGCGCTTGCCTGTTATACTTTTTGTATGTGTCCGGGCGGGCGAGTAATTGCCTGTTCCGCGCAAAGAGGGCTTGTTTCGACTAACGGAATGAGTTATTCGCAGCGAAATTTGCGTTTTGGAAACGCCGCTTTTTTGGTTCCCGTAAATCCCGAAAGTTTTTTGAGCGCGTATGATTTTTTAGAAAATATAGAAAAAAAAACGTTTGAAAAAGGCGGACAAAATTACGCGCTTCCCGCGCAAAATCTCGCGTCGTTTTTATATGAAAAAGACAATAAATTTGCTTATGAATTGTCGCCGCACCGATATAAAATAACCGATATAAACGGAATTTTGCCCGAATTTGTGGAAAAAACGCTAAAAATTGCAATTCCTAAAATGCTTTCTTCAATGGGGAAAATTCAATTTGAGCAAGCGGCAATATTTTCGTCGGAAACGGGGAGTTCGTCGCCCGTTCGAATATTGAGAAACGCGGATACTTTGGAATCCGTAAGCGTAAAAAACATTTTCCCTTGCGGCGAAGGCGCGGGCTACGCGGGCGGTATAGTTTCAAGCGGAATCGACGGTATCAGGTGCGCAAAAATTTATTGCGAAGCGTAAATTTTCCCGAAAAAAACAAACAATTTTATTCTCCAAAAATTATTTTTTTCTTCAGTAATTCTGTGCGCGTTTTTATTTTTAATCGCAATATTTCCATAGGATTATCGCTTTTTATTTTATTACAATTAGCGCATAATAATTGATAATTTTCGTAATAATTTCCGCCGCCTTTCGATTTCGGAATAATGTGGTCTATTTCCAAATTCCAAATATCAAATTTAGTTCCGCAACCGTTGCACAAACCGTCTTGTTCTTTGCACAAACGCTCCTTAACAGATTTTGTAGGTTCAACTATTTGTATGTCCGTTCTTTGCGGAATAATTTCGGTATTTATAAAATCCTTAAACATACCCGCGTCGTCGCTTAATCTTTCCACCAATATATCGACGGCTTGTTTTTCAATGTCAATGCCAATCCATTTTCTGCCGAGTTGTTGTGCCGCAACGCAAGTAGTCGCGCAGCCGCAAAACGGGTCAAACACAATATCGCCTTCGTTTGACGACGCTTTAATTATGCGGTGCAAAAGCGCAAGCGGTTTTTGGGTCGGATAACCCGTATATTCTTTTTTACTTCTTGGCGCAACGGCAATATCAGTCCACCAAGTTTCTGGCACTTTTCCTTTTGTATATTCTTCGGGTACGAGCCGACTGCCGTCTTTCTCGATAAAACCACCGCTATGCGGAGTACCGTCTTTATATGGAAGCAAAACTTGTTCTTTGTTAAACGTCCATTTATCACCTTTTGAGTACCAAAAAATTATATCGTGTTTGCGATTAAATTGCCGCATATTCGGTGAACCGGGACCTGTGTAGCACCAAATTATTTCATTTCTAAAATTACTTTTTCCAAAAATTTCATCCAACACAACTTTTAAATAATGGCTTGCCGTCGGGTCGCAATGCAAATATAAACTTCCCGTATCTTTTAAAACTCTATGCATCTCTATAATTCTTTGAGCCATATAGGTTAAGTAAGCCATCATCGCTTTACTGTGCGTTACGCCTATCGAAGCAATAAGCGTTGTCAATGCGGGATAATTTTGCGCCAAAGTATTAAGATATTCTTCGTTAACGTCTTCCCAAGACCACATATCCTTAAAACTTGCGCCTGCCGCTTTGCTGCCTATCGGTGCAGAATAAAACCGCTTTGAATTAAAAGGCGGGTCTAAATATATCAAATCGACTAAATTGCTATTCAATCCATTTAATATGAATAGGTTGTCATTGGTATAAAGCGTATTTTTAAATTCCATTTTATTCTCCACTTTCATCATCGTCAAGCGTTATCATTCATTTGTTTCTGTAAAACAGGTTAAATTTTTTGAAAACATTGTTTTCCTTTATAAAATTTATAATTCTCGGTAGTAAATATAATAACTGCCGAAAAGCAAATGCGCGAAAATTTACTGCGAAGCGTAAAAATTCCCGAAAATAAAGCAATTTACGAATAAAAACAAAAAATCTTAACTTTTTTCTGTTTTCCTAATAAACATAATAGTATTTTATTGTCGCCAAAAACGTTGAACGGCGGTGATTTTTCATTTCCGTTTTTCTTTGATATTTTTAACATAACTAATGGCAAAACACCTTTATCGGTTGTTCTGCCTGCCTTAGTTATATTATTATATCAATTATAAAAATCACGGGTACTATTCAACGTTTTTGGCGAAACTATGAATTTCGGCAGAACAGCCATTTCGCTGTTTTTGTCTAAACGTTTTTAACTTTTAACTTTTTAGAAAGAGGTTGCTTTATGGACAAGTTTGTCAAAGTGGTTACGGTAGCGGCGATGTGCGTCGTATGGGGTTGGGCGCAGGATATTATTTATCTGTGCGGCGGGGGCGAAATTAAAGGAAAAGTTTTGCAAGGATTAAATATGGGAAACGTTGAATATGTATCGTCAAGCGGCGAAAACAGTTACGTTTCTTTCGCGGAAGTCGCAAAAATTCAATATTCAAACGGACATCTTGTCAATTACGTTTTGAGCGGTCGAAGCGAAAATCAATGCGCAAACGCGACTGCGGAACGGATAGCGAGCGGACAGTCGGCGCGTGAAAGAGCGACTACGGAACAGGCGTATCGATATAAATCGTCGACGGAGCAGACAACGGCGCAACAGCAAATTGAGACGTCAAAGGATGACGGTATGAGTTTTTGGGGTTGGGCTGGAATAACTGTCGCAGGCGCCGGAGGAACGATGATGAGTACGGGTATCAAAAATAGAGATGGAGCAACTATTGGCATCGGAGCGGGATTTGCCGTCGGCGGTTTGGCATTGGCTCTAATAGCCGATTTAGCCGATATAATTAAAAAGAACGCGAGAGCCAAAAGGGCTGCCGAACACGTTCAAATCGGCGCGTCTCTCGATGGCGATTATTACGCCGGCGTTCGTTTTGATTTTTGAAATTTGCGACAAACAAGTTTAACTTTCCGCCGCTCTCGGGTCAAGAATATCTCTTAACCCGTCGCCGAGAAAGTTAAACGCCATTACCGTAATAAAAATAAAACCGCCGGGAATCAACATCCACGGATGCAGATGAATATCGGCTATGTTCATCACGTCCGAAAGTAAATTTCCCCAACTTGCGTGCGGGTCTTGAATTCCAAGTCCGATAAGCGAAAGTCCGCTTTCCATAAGGATAAACGACGGTATTGAAAGCGTAAGCGACACGATTACAAACGAAAGCGTTTGCGGCAAAATGTGAAATATTATGATTTTTCCGCGACTTTGCCCGATTGCCTGCGCGGCGAGAACAAATTCGCGCTGCGAAATGGATTTTGTCATCCCTCTGATAATTCTTGCCGTCGAAGCCCAGCCGATAAACGACAATATGAAAACTATCATAAAAAATATTTGCACCGACGACATTTGAGGCGGAAACGCCGCTCGCAAAGCAAGCAAAAGAAAAAAACTCGGCACAAGCATTACCATTTCGCAAAAACGCATTAAAATATTGTCTATTACTCCGCCGAAATATCCTGCTATCGCGCCTACAAGCAAGCCGAAAGTCATAGCGAAAAATACGCCCGCAAATCCGATTGTAAGCGAAACTCGCGAGCCGTAAATTATTCGCGAAAACAAATCTCGCCCCCGCGAATCCGCGCCGAGTATGTAAATTCTTGCGTTTGAACCGAAAAGATGTCTATTTATAGGAATTAAGCCGAGCAATTTTAATTTTTCGCCTTTCGCAAAGAATTGCAACGTATAATATTTTGACTTATCTTCGACGTAAATTCGGCGAAAATATTGGTCAAATTCAAAACTTTTTTCGTAAAATATCGGGATTAAATGAAACTTGCCGCTTTCGTCAAACCAATGAAATTCCGTCGGCGGCATATACGAATGATTTCGGACTTCGCTGTCGTAATGATACGGCGCAATAAATTCGGCAAAAAGCATTACGACGTAAAGAACGCATAAAATTATTCCGCCGACAAACGCTATTTTATGCTCTTTTAATTTAACAAGAATTTCCGGAAGTTTCATATCCGATTTTTAGCCAAAATTATTTAATTAAAGCGAGATTTTTCTTGTATTCTTCAAGATAAATTTTCACTTTTTCTTTTACCGCCGAAACCGTAAAACCAAACTTTTCATCAAGAACATTCGCGGGAGCCGACGCGCCAAATTCTTCTCTTCCGATAACTTTTCCAAGTATTCCGACGAGCAACAAAAGCGAATCGGGAAGCCCCGCCGTAAGTCCGAAAATCGCGGTTCCAAATTTCGGCAAAATTTCGTTTTGATACTTTGCGCTTTGCATTCTGAAAAGTCCTTCGCAAGGAACCGAAACTACGCGAACGGACAAATTTTCTTTCTCCAATTCTTTGGCGACCTCGTAAAGCAAGCCGACTTCCGAGCCGTTTCCAAGCAAAATTACGTCAATTTTTTGCGATTTTTCTTTATAGACAATATACGCGCCTTTTATCGTTTCTTTCGCTTCTTCTCTGCGGTCGCCGTTTTCGCCGTTTTTTGCGGGCAAATCGGGAACATTTTGTCGCGTAAAAATTAACGCTGTCGGCGATTTTATATTTTCATAAGCAATTTTCCACGATTCTATCGCTTCGGCTCCGTCTGCGGGTCGCAAAACCAAAAGCGACGGAAAATTGTCGGAATTTTTTATTCTTTCCAAAAGGCGAAGTTGAATTTCCTGTTCAATCGGCTGATGCGTCGGACCGTCTTCTCCGACTCTAAACGAGTCGTGCGTAAAAATGTATTTTACGGGCAATTTTTGCAAAGACGCTATGCGAATCGCGGGTTTCATATAATCCGAAAACACGAAAAACGTCGCGCAAACGGGAATTATTCCGCCGTGAAGGCACATTCCGTTCATTATGCTCGCCATCGTGAGTTCGGCGACGCCCGCTTGTAAAAAGCCGCCCGAAAAATCGTGATACGAAAACTCTTTACTTTTTTCTAAAAATTTGCCAGTTTGGTCGCTGTTTGACAAATCCGCCGACGATACCACCATATTGTCTATATTTTGCGCGAAATACGACAAAACCGCTCCCCCCGCGTTTCTTGTAGCCGAATTTGCGGGCGCTATTATTTTTGAAAAATCAATATTCTGCGGCACGGGCGAAAACATTTTTTTCAATTTTGCCGAAAGTTCGGCGTTTTCTTTTGTCCATTTCGCTTCTATTTCTTTTTTTTCTTTTGCTATTTTTCTTTTATTTTCCAAAACTTTTGCAAAAAAATCGCGTACTTCGGGAAAAACCGCAAACGGTTCGTCGGGATTTCCGCCCAAATTTTTTACGGTTTTGGCAATATCGACGCCCGCCGCGGAAAGCGGTTGTCCGTGCGTTGAAAGTTGTCTCTCGAACGAAGTTCCGTCGGGCGCAAGCGCGCCTTTGCCCATAATCGTTTTGCCGATAATAAGCGTGGGTTTGTTCTTTTCCGCGACCGCTCTTTTAAGCGACGCTCTTATTTCGTTTATGTTGTTTCCGTTTATCGTTTCTACTCGCCAGCCCCAACTTTCGTATTTTTGCGGCGTATTTTCGCTTGTCGTTTTATGTGTGGAATGCGAAAGTTGTATATCGTTTGAATCGAAAAACATTATCAAATTCGACAGTCCCAAAAGTCCCGAAATTCTGCCGACGCCAAACGCAATTTCTTCCTGCATTCCGCCGTCCGAAAGAAAAACGAACGTTTTGTGCGCAGTCCATTCGCCGAATCTGTGCGCGTAAAATCTTTCGGCGATAGCGCTTCCTACGCCCATACCCGCGCCAAGTCCAAGCGGTCCGGAAGTATTTTCTATTCCGCGTTCTATGTTAAGTTCGGGATGCCCGTGCGTCGGACTTTCCCATTGACGAAAATTTTTTATTTCCTCTATGGAATATTTTTCGCATAAATGTAAAACGGCATAAAGCATTGGCGACATATGCCCCGGGTCAAGAAAAAATCTGTCTCTAAAAATCCATTCGGGATCGTCTGGGTCAAAGTTAAGAAATTCCGAATATAGCACCGAAATAAAATCCGCGCCGCCCATTGCGCCGCCGGGATGTCCGGATTTTGCTTTTTCGACCATCGAAAGCGATAAAATTCGCACGTTATCTGCGACTTTTTGTAGTATTTGTTCCGACATTAAGCGCCTTTCAACTAAAAAATACAAAGAATACGCGGGGAAAATACTATATTTCACTTATAAAAAAACGAATAATAAGAATACTTGTTAAATTTTCATAAAAAAAATCGGAAAGCAAAATTTACTTTCCGATTTTTTTGTATAAAAACTTATCTTTTAGTTCCCACGCCTATCGTTTTGAAAACGGTTTCTGGCGCGCCGCCGTCGGGACCGGTAATCGAAAGAACCGCAAGATACGCGCCCGCTCCCACGCTTCTGCCGGAGCGATTTTTACCGTTCCATCTTATACGTATTTGAAGCGCGTTTTCGGCAATCTCCGCTGAAATATTGCCGTTATTCTTAAATCCGTCCAATTCGGCGACTATGTTTCCAGTCGCGTCAATAATTTTTACGCCGATGTTCAAGTTTTCACGGTCTGTCGGACTAATAGATTTCTTTATGAAATCTACTAATATTGTCGGGTCGCTTCCTCCCGCGACGACAGGCGTTACCGTCTTTATTATCGTCAAATAATTGGCGCTGGTTATCGCCGTAAGCGGAACGCTCGTCTCGTTTTCTTGCGTTACTCCGACGTTTTTATTTTCCTTAATCTTGTCCTCAAACACGTACAGCGTATCGTCGGCGGCGGGGGAGACCTTTTCGTCAATCAATTCTACCTTAAATTTCAAATTAACGTTATTGTTTTCCAACACTTCAATAAGCCGTATTCCATATCGAATTTTATTTGAAGAAAACGCCAATATATTATCTCCGTTATATGGAATAATGCGAGTCGATTCGCTGAACGTTACGGTTAAAGTATCGTAATCCGTTTTAATTTCGCCTGTTTTGTCGTAAGCGTCTTTGTCGATTTTTCCCGAAACATAACGCGCCGTAAAAATCGGAACTGGCGCAATTTCGTCGCTAATCGTTACTTTTCCGAAATTTTTACCGTCGCCGTCGTCGCCGTATTCGTCGCCGAAAAGTTGCGCTAAAATACTCGTTTCAAAATTGGTTTGCGCGGGATTTTCAGGCGGAAATATCCATTCGTCTTTTCCTTTTTTCTCAATAATAATAGTTTCGTCGTTTTCGATTCGCATTTCGCTTTTGGAAATAGTTTTTTTGTCGGTATTTTTAAAAGGCGACGTTAATTGCGCGCTTTCGGGAAGATCTTTTACGGGAATTGTGGTGTTTATCACAACTTTATCAACTCCGCCTTTGCCTTTTGTGTCAAAATACGCGCCGTTTCCGTCGGTTGCCAAAATATATTCGTAAACGCTTTCGGGCGAATGAATCCGATTATACGCGACCGCCACAATTTTAAGCGTTGTCGATTTATCTATTTGTATTCCGTTGTTATAAGTTTTAGCGGTGGCGCTTGTCAGCGGGTCGCTTCCGTCGGTGGTGTAGCGAATTTCAAAATCGCACAAATCGCTTGTTTCATTGTTAGAATTTAGTGTAATTGTTGTTTGATGAGAGAATTTTTTCGCGTAATTATTAACGGTCGGCGCTTTAAGCGTATCGCGAACAAATTTCCAAACGCCGACGGATGGTTCTTTTTCGCCGCCGGTAACATACGCGCCGACATATACAATATCTGCGTCTTTAATTTCTTCGGATACGTTTTCTTTCGCGCTTTTTCCCTGATTTTTAATTGTTAAACTGTCGCCTTCTGCGATGAGTTCTTTGGATATAAAATAATAAAGTATATCGCCGCCTGCAAAGTCGAGCGCTTTTATTTCTACGCTTTGTTTTTCGCCGAATTTTTGTATTTTATTTGCGGGTTCGTATTTGCATTTTGTTAGCCACACGTCGGGAGATGTCGGCTGTTTGGGCGGTTCGGCTTCTACTATTATCAATTCTGCGCGAGAAGATTTATCCCCTGCCCAAGCGGTGTTGAAAATAAAAAACTTATTTGTCGCTACCGTAAGTTTTTTTCCTGTAATTTTTGTTAGTTTCCAAGTATTTGGGTTAGTGTTTCCTTCTGAACCTACATTTCCGCCGAATTTTATGAGAACATACCATTCGCTACCGTTTCCCCAACTTGAGTTATCAGGCGCTTTAAATGTAAGCGTTTTTGTAAAACTATGATTGTATTGTCCGTTTATTATATCTGTTCCTGAAAATTGTACGGACGTCGCCGCGTTAAAAGCAATCGGTTCGGAACCGCCTCCCATATTGATTCCCTGACTTCCGTCGCTTCCCCAAACGGAATCTTTTGAAAGCGATACGACCCAAAAATATTTTTCATCAGTAGCAAGTCCCCACTGTTTAGTTGTATTGACTTGAAACGAAACGTTTATGGTTACCGTAGTACCAGATGCGGTTATAAGTTCAGGAGTAACCGTTAGCGAAGTAACATTAATATCGCCAGCCGTTACAGGAAGCGCAAACATTCCAATTAAAAACAAAAATAAAAATAAAAACTTTCTCATATTTTCCTCCTCGTTTAATTTTAATTACACGGCGGCGATTTTAATACTCTGTAATCGATTTTAATTTTTTTCTCGCTTCTGCCGCCAATGCTAAATTCCCACTTTAACTCTTTTGCGCCGCCGCTTAAATTATTTTCGCTAATTGTCTGCGTATCGCTTCTTATATACTGCAAACAAGGACTAATTGTATCTATAACGGTTATCATCGGAACGGAATAAGTCGCGTTGTTTTTTATTGTTATGTAAAACGAACCTTCAACTCCCAATTCTATTTCGGGCGGGTCAAAAGTTTTGAAAATACCGTATTGTTTTGAACCTGTCATAAGGTCGTATAAGTTTTGTATAATGGCAAAAGTTGCGGTAGAAATTATTCCTTCTTTATAATCGCCCCACGCGTTTATATCCCAACCGACGATAAACCTTCCGTTTCCTATTTCGGGGTCAAGTCCTCTATTTGGCGCCCATATTGCCATAATAGTATAATTGCCGCTTGTTATGAGAGAAATACCGTTTTTTATTTGGTTTGTCGGAATTCCGCCGGCCATTTTCCAAAGCATAGGATATTGTTGCGCCAAAAGATTTAAATCATTAAAATCTTTTGCAAAATTTTCAAAGTCGTTGCTAAAATTAAACGAGGTCAAATCGCCGCCTCCAAGTATATTTACGGGGTTATAATCTTTATCTAATGTAAATGTTTTTATAACCGTAGCGATACTGTTGTTTCTTCCCTCAAATACGCTGTATTCGGCTTGTATGTATAACGTTCCGCCTGTTTTTAGATGTTCTCTAAAATAGGAAATATCGCTTTTATTGGTATTACTAGTCGAGATTACGGATGCGTTAAGTCCGTAGTTGTTTACAAATCTCAAATCATAAACCTGCGACCAGTACGCAAGCGGATTTCCCGCGTTATATAAGGAATCGAATAATGCTCTGTCGTGCGGAAATCCGTCGATTTGTGTACTATTTACGCTGAATTTTGTTTTTAAGTCGGCATCAATACCGCCGCTTGACGTGCAATTTAGAATATTTACGTGCGTTAACGGCGGATTTATCGTCGGAATTGTCAGATTTTTATTTGCCATTGGGTCATTTATTAAGTTTATATTTTGCGCAAGCGCCGCCCTAAACGTTTCCATAGCGCCTTGCGAAAATTCATAACCGTTATAGCCCATTGCATTGTAAAGAATTAACGCGCTTCCCGCTTCCGTCGGCGCGGTAAAAGTGGGGTCTACATCCGCCAAAATATTAACGATAAAACATAACAACAAAATAAAACAACATTTTTTCATTAAAATTTCCTCCTTAATAAATAAGTAAAACAGGAAAATTAAACCACCCTTTAAATTATACCACTATAAATATACTAAAAAGCAAAACAAAAAAGCAATTTTTTTTGAAAAAGTGGTATAATTTAAAGGGTGGTATATTTTCCGTCGAATTGGACAAAAATCGGATTTCCGAATTATTTCAATAATTTTATAAACATTAAGCGCGGTAAATAAATTATTTTACCTTTCTAATTTAATAATAGAAAGTAAAAAATGGCAAAAATAAATCTTGACGAGCGGCAAATTGAGGCGGTAAATCATACAAACGGCGCATTGTTGATTTTGGCGGGCGCGGGTTCGGGAAAAACGCGGGTTTTGACTTTGAGAACCGAGCGGCTTATAAAAGAAAAGATAGCAAAACCCGAAGAAATTATGGCGCTAACTTTCACAAACAAAGCCGCAAAGGAAATGAAAGAGCGAATAGGCGACGCGGTCGGCGAAGACGCCGCAAGCCGTATGACAATCGGCACTTTCCACTCGCTTGGCGTAAAAATCCTGCGAAATTACGGGCGTTTCCTTAATTTGCACGAAAATTTTACGATTCTTTCGGAAAACGACCAGATTTCCACGATAAAAACGACCGTTCGTGATTTGGGAACGAAAAAAATCGCGCAGATTCCGCCCGAAGATTTGCTTTACGAAATTTCGATAGCAAAAAACGCCGCAATTTTCCCCGAAGATATGAAAAACGACCCCGAAAAAAGAACGCTGGGCAAGGTTTACGAACAATACTGCAAAATCCTGAACAAGCGCAAATCCGTCGACTTCGACGACCTGCTTTTGCTTCCGTTAAAATTATTTTCGCAAAAAAACGACGTTTTGCAGGAATTTCGTTCAAAATATAAATTTATTTCGGTGGACGAATTTCAGGACACAAACTCGGTACAGTTAAAATTGGTGCGAATGATAAGCGAGCCGCACAATAATTTAATGGTAGTAGGCGACGACGACCAAAGTATTTATTCGTGGCGCGGCGCGGAAATTAAAAATATCCTGAATTTCGCAATAACTTTGAACGCGAAAACGGTGATTTTGAACAGAAACTATCGCTCTTCGCAGCAAATAGTCGACGGAGCAAACGCCGTAGTTTCCCACAATGTCCATAGAAAAGTAAAAGATATCGTTTCGGTCGTCGGAAAAGGAGAGCCGATTTGCACATACAAAGGACACGACGAAGAGGACGAAGTTAATTTCGTCGTTAAAAAAATCAAAAGTTTCGTCGAAGAAGAAAAATACGACTACAACGAGGTAGCCCTGCTTTTTCGCACCAATCTGCTTATGCGGCGTTTTGAAGACGAATTTCGCAAAAAGGGCATTCCATACATAATTCACGGCGGAATGAGTTTTTACGACAGGCGCGAGGTCAAAGATATTTTTGCGTATTTGAATTTTTTCGCGAACAGATTCGACGAATTGAGTTTGCATCGGATAATTCAGGTACCCAACAAAGGCATTAGCGCGTCGACCGTCGCCGCCGTCGAAGAATGGGCTGGACTAAAAAAAATATCGCTTTGGGAAAGTTTTGAGGATTGCGAAAATCTTGCGGGGAAAATAAGCGCGGCGCAGTTGGAAAATCTGCGAAACTTCGTTAATTTCGTTAAAAGATACGGCGCAAAATTTTCGGGAACACAACTGCCGAGCAAGGTTTTAAGGGAAATGCTCGAAGAATTGAAATACGCGGAAATACTGAAAAAAACCGAAGAAGACGAGAAAAAACTTGAAAGCCGCCTTGAAAGCGTTGAAGAAATTTTTGGAATGCTTGAAAATTACGAGGCGAACAATGAAAAATTTGCGAATTTGGGAACGTTTTTGCAAAATATTTCTTTGAACTGGGGCGAAAAAAATTCCGATTTTACTCGAAAATCCGTCGTTTTTATGACTATGCACAAATCGAANGGTCTNGAATTTCCCGTCGTGTTCATTCCTATTTTGGAAGACGGNATNGTTCCGAGCAAAAAATCGCTTGAAGAAGGAAAGTTNGAAGAAGAAAGACGGCTTTTTTACGTTTCGATGACGCGGGCGAAAGCGCGGCTTTTTTTGTCTTTTCCGCGATTTAAGCAGGTGCGCAACCGCGCGGTGGAAGTAAAACATTGCCGTTTTTTAAACGACATTCCGCTTTCCTGCCTCGACGGCAAAATCGGCGAGAAACAGGACGCGGAATATAAACTCATTTTGAACGAAATTTTCAAAAAAGCGCAGGCAAATTTCGGCGAAAATTATATTTTTGACGAATAAACGGAGGAATAATGAATTTTTCGGGTATCGGAAGTAAACTGCAAAAAAATAAAATTGTGGAGTCGTTTGCGAAACAGCGCGAATTTATAATCGTCGCCGCGGTGGTTTTCGTCATCGTTTTAATGGTAATACCGCTTCCGACTTACTTTATGGATTTCTTTTTGGCTGTAAGTTTCGCTTTGGCGCTTATGATACTTCTTATTTCGATGTATAACAAACGTCCGCTCGATTTTTCCGTGTTTCCGTCGCTTCTTCTCGCCGTTACGATGTTTCGCCTTTCGTTAAGCGTGGCGACTACGCGGCTTATATTGCGGGACGCCAACGCCGGACGCATAATAGATACGTTCGGAAATTTCGTTACCGGCGGAAACGTCGTCGTCGGTGTCATAATATTCATTATCATAGTTTTGGTGAACTTTTTAGTTATTACGAAAGGCGCGGGAAGAATAGCCGAAGTCGCCGCGCGTTTTACTTTGGACGCTATGCCCGGAAAACAAATGGCTATCGACGCGGATTTGAACGCCGGAATAATTAACGAAGAAGACGCCAAAAAACGCCGTATCGAAATATCCCGCGAGGCGGATTTTTACGGCGCTATGGACGGCGCGTCAAAGTTCGTAAAAGGCGACGCGGTAGCCGGAATTTTAATAACGCTCATAGATATAATAGGCGGTTTCGTAATCGGAATGACTATGATGGGAATGTCGTTTAACGACGCGCTGATGAG